>NZ_JAQBOI010000057.1 GCF_028288105.1 Mucilaginibacter sp.
GGCTGAAAGTGCCGGCCCATTAACATAGCCCGGTGTTGCACCACCCGCAATGGTTGTTACTTGATGGGTAGTTAAATCAATAGCGCGTACGGCATAACCGTCTGCTACAAGTAAAGTGTTACTATTAGCAACTATTACATCTCCCAGTGATGTAAATTGAGCACTGCTGCCAATGCCATCTGTAAAGCCTTTAGTTGAACCTGCTATAGTAGTAACAGTACCATCAGGGGTGATCTTTCTGATACGGAAGTTTAAAATGTCGGTAACATATAAATTGCCATCAGCATCTACGGCTATGTTTGTAGGAGTATTAAATTGTGCATTAGTGCCGTTATCATCTTTATATCCTGCAGTTCCACCCGCAAATACAGTTCCTACGCCATCAGTTGTACGTTTAATAATAGTATGAGTTCCTGCGTCAACTAAATACATTGTTCTATCCGATGCAACAGCAAAATCAAAAAGATTGGCAAACACAAGAGGTGTTTTATTGCCTTTTACTATATGGCAAACTTCTGCTGGCCAAAAAAAATAGTCATTACCGCCATAAGGACGAAATCCTCTGATAGGCCTTTCTTTGCCGATTTCAAGAAAAAAAAAATCTATGCTATCCCTTGATATGGTCAGGGAATGTGGGTTAACAAACCGTTTTTTATATGGAACGGTGCTTACTATACCTTCGGGTGTAATCTTTCTAATACTGC
The DNA here is from genome assembly GCF_028288105.1 of Mucilaginibacter sp. GTDB lineage: Bacteria > Bacteroidota > Bacteroidia > Sphingobacteriales > Sphingobacteriaceae > Mucilaginibacter. Next base: position 705 of record NZ_JAQBOI010000057.1, read on the forward strand.
CATTCCCTGTATCAGTAATGTAAAGAGTTCCTGTTGGCGTTGATATGATACCATTAGGTGATGCGAATTTAGCCAGCAGTCGCGGGCCATCTAAATTGCCATATTCATGATTTTCAACCCCTGCATACAAAGAGACTACCAACGGGCCAGTAAAGCTACTTAAGGTGGTAGTACCCAACTGCAGTTTTGAGTTTTTATTGATGTTTACCGCGTCTTTTTTGCAAGAGAATAAAGACATTAATAATGCAGCAAATGGGATTACAATAAGGGAACTTTTTAATGTTTTCATGATAAGAGGGTTAAGTAATATTTAAAATATATAACCAAGGCTATCAGTATTTAACAAAGCTACCGGTGTTTAAACTATTAAGTAAGAGAATTTTAAGATTGTAAATAATATGAGAAAAAGCTATAATAATTGTAAAGCGATATGTGATAACACTGGTTAGCCTTCACGCATTTGTTAGCGTCAAAAACTTTAGATCCCCTCATTGAAGTCAATGAAAACTTTACATCTTTATTTTTGATAACTGCCAAACAGCGTTACTAACTTATCCGGATAATCTGAGATGATCCCATCAACTTTCAGTTCGGCCATTTTTTTCATTGATGCTTCATCGTTAACCGTCCATGGTAATACCTGTACTTTGGCCATGTGCGCCTGCTCAACAAAATCGCTATCGATAGAGGTATAATTGGGGCTGATGATATTGGGGTTAAAGCCCAGCTTTTTAATAGCATTTTCAAAGGTTTCTTTGGTGCCGGTAAGGTAAGACAATACCTGTTTTGGGTGGGTTTGGTGAAGAAGTTGTAACGGCCTTACATCAAACGATTGTATGGTAACCCGTTTTGCAACATCCTTGTTGTTCAGTACATCCATTACCAGTTTAGTAAACTCGTTTATGGCCGGGTGGGCAACGCCATCACCGGCCCGCGAGCTTTTTATTTCCAGGTTGTAATAAACCGGTTTTAAATGATGGACTTTCACATAGCGCTCAACACTATCTATCAGTTCGGATAATAAAGGTTTGTAGGTTTTTAGTTTTTTTTGATCAGGAAATTGCGGGTGTAGTTTGGTGCCGGCATCATAACGCCTAATACTATCGTATGGCATGGTGTATATCAACAGGCCTTTTTCTTCGGCTTTGCTAATGGTGCTGCCATCGGGTTTAAGCATAAAATCGGCAGACATATAGGTATCATGCGATACAACCACCTGGTAATCCTTCGAAATAACACAATCCAGTTCCAGTGTTTTTACGCCCAGGTCAATAGCGTTCAGCATTGCCGGTATGGTGTTTTCGGGCATTAAAGCCCTACCGCCCCTGTGCCCCTGTACATCTAATTTTTGCTGTGCCGAGGCGGCTATCACCGAGCAGCATAAGCTTATGGTTAAAAAGTATTTCATGTTGTGTTTTTATTTAGCTTTAAATAATAAAGGTTACTGGTTGATTTAAGGCGAAAGTAGAATCGTCTTGTTAACCTAAACTTGTGTCGGTATTACCAAATCAATAATATTATTAAAGTTTTTTTTAGTTTTAAAGGTATGCTTTCCTAATAAATTATGGTGCTCACATTGCTATTTACGAATAATAATATATTTGGTTTGATATTAAAATTCAACTTGCAAAATGAAGATAGTAGTACTGGATAGTTATACACTTAACCCCGGTGATATAAGTTGGGATGCCCTGAAAAACTTAGGTGAGGTTATCTTATATGACAGGACGCCTTCCGATAAGGTATTGGAACGGTCAATGGAGGCAGACATCCTGCTGTCTAATAAAACCCCTGTAGGGGAAGCTGTCATTAACCAGCTTCCTAATCTAAAGTATATTGGCGTATTGGCCACCGGCTATAATGTTATCGACGTAGAGGCGGCTAAAAAGAAGGGTGTTATTGTTTCAAATGTGCCGGGTTATGGCACAGCCTCTGTAGTCCAGCTAACGTTTGCCTTATTGTTGGAGCTTGCCCAGCACGTACAGCGGCATAGTGATTCGGTTATGGCTGGCGACTGGGCCAAGGCTGTGGATTTTTCTTACTGGAACTCTCCCTTAGTTGAGCTTGCGGGAAAAACTATTGGTATCATCGGTTTTGGCAACATAGGCCAAAAGGTTGGAGATGTGGCCACTGTTTTTGGAATGAACATTATTGGTAATAGCAGGACCCGCACAGACCAATCACAACGTAAAAATTTTAGATGGGCAGATATTCCCGAACTGCTGGAACAATCTGATGTGGTAAGTATCCATTGCCCCTTGTTTCCTGAAACAAAAGGAATGATCAATACAGAAAATTTAAAGCGGATGAAACGTTCCGCCTTCCTGTTGAATACATCAAGAGGGCCTATTATTGTTGATCAGGACCTGGCTAATGCGCTAAATAACGGCATTATAGCCGGTGCCGGGATCGATGTATTGTCAGTTGAACCGCCACAGGCTGATAATCCACTTTTTAAGGCGAAAAACTGTATTATAACCCCGCATATTGCCTGGGCAACTAAAGAGGCAAGAACAAGATTAATGGAAACAGTGGTTAGTAACCTGGCCGCGTTTATTAACGGCAACCCGGTAAACGTAGTAAATAAGTAAAAGGCCGTCTTAATCAAAAAGACGGCCCTTTTACTTATTTATCCCACCATACGTGTGTTGTTTGAAGGTCTGGCCCTTGGCGGGCAATCACCGCATTATAATTAGCCTTATTTAAATCAATTTCTGTTTGAGGATATTGCTGCCTTCTTGGGATCTTCTTATCTGGGGTAAGCCCGGTTGGTACAGGGTCAACTAAATGCGGAAAGCCTGTACGGCGGTATTCCGCCCATGATTCCCAACCGTTGTTCATATAACCTGCCAGCCATTTTTGGGTATTTATTTGTTCAACTGCGTTTGCAGCATTAAATACTACCTGGGGTTGTGCAAGATAAGTGGTAATAGCACCCATAGCGATACCATTTCGCTGCAGAGCTGCTGTGATACCCTGTGTATAAAAGGTTGCTGCTGCGGCATCTCCTCCAGGTATCCAACCTAAATGAGCTGCCTCTGCCTGGGTAAATAATACTTGTGCATAGCTTGTCCAGATTGTAGAAGAGTTTTGGCTGGAATAAGCCGTACCTATTTGTGATATGTTACCGGGATTGTCCCTGTCGCCTATATTCACACCATTAAGGTCATCTCCTGTAGTACCGTATACAAGGCCTACGTAAGTACCTGCAGAAGTAGGGGCGGCATACAACGGCAAGCGGGGGTCATTATAACTTTCCAGAAAATCTGTGAGTGTTGCACTTATGGCATAATCATATCTTGAACGATAGTTATTAAAATAAGGGTTCTCGTTATTAAGTTCGAGGAGATATTTATAAGTGGCATTATCCTCGTTAGATGTCATTACCCCGTCTGTTATGGCTTTCTGAAATTCGGACCGGCCGGTTGTGGGGTCAACCTTTGATAGCCTGAGCGCCATAATAGCCCTTAGGGAATTGGCCCAATGTTTCCACTTGGTGTTATCTCCGCTAAACAAAATATCACTTGAAAGTGGGGCTCCGTCGTCAAATTGTGCCTGTGCCTCGGTCAACTCTTTAAATAACGAAGTGTAGACATCTTTTTGCGGATCTAATGCCGGGTTAAGGTTTTTACTGCCTTGCAAAGCCTGCGAATAAGGGATATCACCCCACCTGTCGGTAATTGTTAAAAAGATGAATGCCTTTAAAATACGAGCGGCTGCAATTTGATTATTGTTTGATCCATAACTAATGGTAGTAACCTTGTCTTTTGTATCCGGATTGGTGTTAAAATCTATTACATATTGCAGGTCCTGAAGCGGGCCGGTGTAATATGGCTGGTAATCATATTGCCTTAATTGAAATCGTGATTCGTTGGTGTAAAAAGTTTCTGACAGATACTGAGAATACAACTCGCCGGCAGCGCTGTTAATATCTGTAGTTGCACCCCCGCCCCCGCCACCTATAAACTGGATGGCACTGGTGAACGCTAACCCTGTTGATAGAGTGCTTGGCTGATTTGGGTTAACATTTAGATCGCCGCCAACCTTTTTACAGGAAACAATTAGCATGGCGGCAACAAGTATAAATGAATATTTTATTATATGCGTTTTCATAACAGTCTTACTAAAAGGTTAAATTAAGGTTAAAGCCAAGGGTGCGGGTTGCCGGTAACTGCCCGCCTTCGTAAAATGAAGTTTGCAGTTGCGATGGGTCAATTCCCTTTGCCTTGGTGTAAATAAGCCATGGATTTTGACTCACTATTGAAAACCTTGCTGTTTGAACAGGGATGCGGCCAAACCATTTTTTTGGCAGGTTATAACCAATGCTTACTTCACGTAATTTTACATAAGTAGCATCATACGTCCATTTTTCCCATATCGCGCTGTAATAACTTTCGTAAAGGTCGCGGGTATCTACAAAGGTGGTGTTGGGTGTGCCATCTTCATGTACGCCTTTAACCAGGGTACCACCGCCCGCCGCCGGATCATCACGTCTGGGCACCCCATTTTCGTTATTGCCAACTGTTGCCAGCGCAAGGCCGGAACCGGCCAGGTTTTGCTGTGTAACAGATACAAATTTACCGCCGTATTGGAAATCTATTGAAAAACCAAGTGTAACACCTTTATAGGTTATGTTATTGGTAAAACCACCGGTAAACTTAGGTAATATACTGCCCAGGTTTACATTGTCTGCCCTTTCGGGATAACCATCCGCGTCAACAACAATGTTGCCCGCGGCATCCCGTACAAAACCCGAACCGATTAACTGACCGTATGGCTTGCCAACTACGCTGTTTACCGAAAATGAAGGTGAGCCTACAAAACCAAAACCAAGCGTGCCTGCTGGCTGGAACCCGGAAAGTGTTGCACCCCCGTTACCTTCTGGTGAAGTGTTCAGCACGTTGTAATTTGGATATAACGCGGCTACCTTGTTACGGTTAAACGCCACATTTATATTGGCATCGTAAGTTAAGTTAGCCGTTTTTACGGGTGTGCCGCCTAATGAAAGCTCAATACCATGATTGATGATAGAGCCCGCGTTAATTATAAATGTTGAATAGCCGGTTGTGCCGCTAATAGGCAACGGAAGTATCTGATCTTTTGTATTACGGTGATAATAGTTAAAATCGAACCTTATACGGTCGCCTTTTAAAAAGTGCAGCTCGGTACCTAATTCATACGAAGTAGATAGTGCAGGTTTTAAATTAGGATTAGGGATTTGGTTTGGCACAAATTGTACTGGGGTTGTACCATAAGGGATTGTACCAATGGTATATGTTTGGCCTGTTTGGTAAGGATCAATATCTGACCCTACCTGCGCTATTGAAGCCCTTAATTTACCAAAAGTTAAGAAATCGTTTTGAGGGATAAGCCCCGATTCTGTAAATACAAATGATCCGGAAACACCGCCATATAAATAAGAATTATTGTTTGTAGGTAATGCAGAGGACCAATCGTTGCGTACATTAAGATCTAAGTACAGGAATTGCTTGTACCCGAATGAGGCGTATCCATAAATACTATTCACCACTTTCCGGCTGTGAAAGCTTACGGTACTTGGCCTATCCAGTGAGTTAGCTACTGTGTAAGTTTCGGGAACGGATAAACCGCCGTTTGTATTGCTTTGCAGATAATTGGCTATATCATACCTTGATTCGCCAAAGGCCCCTGCTCTAAAAGACAAGTCTTTTGAAAGGTTATGATCATACTCTAAAGAAACTACATAATCATATTCTTTATACTGATAAGTGCTTTCATTATATGCATCGGGATTGATAGTATATGAACCTACGCGGGTGTTAGCATCGCGGTTTAAGTAATCGCCACGGGCAATAACAGATAGTTTTAGATCTTTCCTGAAATTATAAGCAGCGGTTAAATTACCAAAGGTGCGGTTATTATGCGATTCAGCAGTATTTACATAAGCCTCAGTATATGGGTTATCCCAGTAATGCGGTGCAAGATTGGTTGGGCTTATAATATTCCAGGTGGTGTAAGTTCCATCTGGCCGACGGTAATTTTTTAATTTATCAATTTCTATATTACGGTGAAACCACTGGTTAAACGATCCCGAGGTTTGCGTTCCGTAACCTTCAGCAGGTACATTAAATAACCTCTCCTGAAAAATATTTACGTTAGTGCTTACCGTTAATTTAGGCGTGATTTTTATTTCACCGTTTAAAGAAACATTGTCGCGGTTTTGCTTGGTATTAGGGCTTACACCGGTACGTATCAAATTGGTGTATGAGATACGCATGTTATAATTATCGCCCGCTTTTGAAAAAGCGACGTTATTATTAGTGGTTAGCCCGGTTTGGTAAAAGCTTCTTACGTTGTTAGGCTGTGGGCTAAATGGTTTTAACTTACCAAAATCAGGATTGGCGGGATCCCAGAAATACCATGGAGCGGCCAGTGTACCATCCATTTTTGGTCCCCAGCTTTCATCCACACCATAATCATAATATTTAACGTTGTTAAAGCTCTGCAGATAAGAGGGATCGCCCGGCGCATAGTTGTATATGTTCCATTCCTGGCTTGTACCACCGCCATATTCGTTTTGATATTGCGGCAGGGTGTATACTCTTTCAAACGATGTAGTTTGATTAATAGTTATACCTATCCCCTTGGCCGAGCCTTTTTTGAGGGTAATAACTACGGCGCCCTCTGCCGCCCGCTGGCCGTATAATGCGGTTGCGGCAGGGCCTTTTAATACTGTTAATGCTTCAACATCGTCACTATTAACGGCATTTGGATCGGTAATAACCCCATTAACTACATATATTGGGTTACCGCCCTGTAAGGAATTGATGCCCCTGATACGGATGGTAGAAGCGCCAAACCTGGCACCAGAGCCACCTAGTATTTGTACGCCTGATACTTTACCTGCCAATGAAGTATTAAGATCCTGCTGGCGGGTCATTGTTAAATTTTCACCTTTTATTTGTTGCGCTGCATAACCCAGAGATTTTTCCTGCCGGGATATGCCCAATGCTGTTACTACAACTTCGCCCAACTGCCGATTGCTGGTAGCGAGTTCTATGTTAATAACATCGCGCCCGTTTATGGGTACTTCTTGAGTTGCAAAGCCAATAAAAGAAAAAATTAAAGTTTTTGAGGTTGTGGGTACGTCAATAGAGTACTTTCCATTGGCATCTGTACTGGTACCAATCTGGGTTTCGCCTACCTTCACGTTTACACCAGGTAAGGTGCCTTTATCTTCTTGTGCGGTTACAGTACCGGTTATTTTTCGAGTTTGAGCATTCGTTATAACCACACTTAATAACAAAACCACCAATAATAGTTGTTTTTTCATCACTAAATCTCCTATCACTTAAATACAAAAACACTATTTTATAGTTTTAATTAATTTAATTTAGTCATTTTTTCGTCTAATTATAACATACAAAAGTAAAAAAGCGCCTCCCCAACGCTTAGAGACGACGCTTAACTAACTATTAATGATCTTATAAAGAACTAACAGCGTTTATTTTGATGTTTTATTTATTGAATTGATCTCGGAACGGAATTATCGTAAAAGTTGCTTTAAGATCAACATTGACAGTGTCGGCAAAGCAAACAGAATTTGTAGGTTTAGGAGGAGTATCGGCTAATTGGCAGAAGGTATACAATGATTATATACAACCGTTAAAATAATTTGTGTTATATTTTTTTATTTTATTCGCTTGTTTGATAAAGCGATAGGGCTATTTACCCAGTAAACCAAGCAGATCTGTTTTTGACAGGGATTGCAAAACAGCGTTATCAGTTTTGATAAGATCCTGGAATAATTCTTTTTTGGATGCCTGCATTTCCATTATCTTTTCTTCTACAGTGCCGGGGCATATCAGCCTTACCGCTACTACATTTTTATGCTGCCCTATGCGGTGAGAGCGGTCAATAGCCTGGTTTTCTACCGCGGGGTTCCACCATGGGTCTATCAGGTAAACATAATCGGCTTCGGTTAAATTTAAACCTGTTCCGCCAGCCTTCATACTTATCAGGAAAACCCTTATGTCGGCATTGTTTTGAAACTCATTTACTATAGCTTCGCGGTTGCGGCTGCTGCCGGTAAGCCAGCTAAATTTGATATCCCGGGCTGTTAATTCTTTTTTGATAAGCTCGAGCATCGACACAAACTGCGAGAATACCAATATTTTATGCCGGGGCGATTTGCTTTCAATTTGTTCTATCAGCATATCAATTTTGGCAGACTCGTTGCCGGGTGGTTTTTCGCCACTCAGTAACAAAGGCGAATCGCATATTTGCCTCAAACGTGTAAGCCCTTTTAGCACGTTCATCGGGCTTTTTTTCAGCAGGTCATCTGTTGTGGCCGAGATATAGTCTCTAAATTCTTTTTCGTAAGCATCGTATATACCACGCTGCTGTTGCTGCATTTCACAGTATAATACCATCTCAGTTTTTTCGGGCAGTTCTTCGGCTACCTGTTGCTTGGTTCGGCGCAGTATAAATGGTTTTATCTTGTTTTGAAGCTCGGTAGCCCGTTTGTTGCTTTTAAATTTATCTATGGGTACAGCATATATATCTTTAAAATATTGTTTGGTACCTAATAAACCGGGGCAGGCAAACGAAAGCTGGCCGTACAGGTCGAAAGTGTTATTCTCTATAGGGGTGCCCGTAATAGTTATCCGGTTACGGGCTTTTAGTAAACGGACGGATTTATAACGTTGCGAATCGGGGTTCTTGATGTTTTGAGATTCATCAAGGAAAATATAATTGAAATGGTAATTCTTTAAAAAATTAACATCCGCCAGTAAAGTACCATATGATGTAAGTATGATCTCGAAATTGTTAAACTCCTCTGTGTTTTTTATCCTGTCGGCACCATAAATGGTATGTACCCAGATAGAGGGGGCAAACTTCTTTACCTCCATTTGCCAATTAAAAATAAGGGAAGTAGGCACAACCAACAGATTGGTATTATGCATTACCTTCTCCCTTTGCGAAAGGATGAAGGCGATGATCTGTAAAGTTTTACCCAGGCCCATATCATCGGCAAGGCAGCCGCCAAAATTAAGATCGTCCAAAAAGTTAAGCCAGTTTAAACCCTGCTGCTGATACGGGCGGAGCGTTCCTGTCAGATCCGGCGATACAGTAACCTCTGTGATAGATTCGAAGTCGGATAATTTTTTCTGATAAGTTAGAATTTCGTGTTTTACCTCGTCATCCAACAGCTCATCATCAAAAAGCTGATTAATCGTAGCAAAATTAGTTTTGGGGATATGCAGCTCGTCATCCAAAATCTCGCCCGAATTAAAGTACTGTTGAAATTTTTCGATCCATTCGGCAGGTAGTATGCCTAAAGTACCATCGTCCAGCTGAACGTATTTACTTTTATTGCGTACCGCTTTGTTTATCTGTTTTAGGGCAGCCCTTTTCCTTCCAAAACGCACGTTTATCTCGGTATTGAACCAATTGATGCCGCTTAGTACCCTTATAGTAATGTTTACTTTATTGGGATTTAGCTTATTGCCTTCCAATTCGTTAAACCCTAATACGGTAATATCATGAGCGGCCCAGTCCTCAAATACCTGCAGGAACCACTCTTCCTGTAAAAAATGCCGCTTGTGCAGGTAAAAATATTGCAGATCGTCGTGTTCCAACTGCTCGGCAAAGTAGGGGTGTTGTTTAATTAGTAATGCGGTAAAGGCCAGTTCAGCCTCATCATTTCGCTGTACCAAAAACTCTTTGCCTTTTGCATCCTTCCCATAAATAAGCCTTTTGGTACGGATAGGTATCTCGGCCTCGCCATAGCGCATTACCGGGATCAGCATTACATGGCTCCCAAAATCAGACAGGTAAATGATCTTCTCTGTTTCTTTAACAAAGCCCTGTTGTTGTAGTTGTACGGGTGTGGCAAGCTTTATGTGTTTATATCCAACGGTTACCTGGTCTTGAAGCAAAGCTAAAAACCCGCCTTTAAACTCAGGGAATTTTGATTCATGAATAAGCAGGTTATCTGGTCGTTTCTTAAAAAGATCAATTAACGCCAACACTTGCAGGTTATCAACAAGGTAAAGGGTATCCTTTAGCAAAATAAAATAATTGAACCGGATACTAAGGTCTTTCAGCGCATATTCGGTTTGGTCTATTTTTACCGACCCTGCCACCTCATAAAACTGCCCTTTTAAGTTAACCGTTAAGCGAATATTATGCGGCAAAACGGCCACCTTTACCGGCACAACCGAACTCGCGGTTATATTTTCTGATACGTTGCTGTCATGATAATAAAATGGATAATCGGGTGTGTTTTTAACTATAGCCCGTAGGGCTTTTATATCCGCTTCGGTTCGTTTAGAGTTGAGGTGATTTTGGAACTTGTTGATACCGGTATAAAACTTCAGCCGGTTATTATCCTCCGTTTCCCATATCAGGTCCAAAGGGTTTACCATAGCCAAAGGGTTCTTTACCTTACCCTCTTTGGTGATTTGGGCGGCATAAAGCTCAATAAAAAGGTATTGATAATATTTGTGCTGCTTAATTACCACGCATACAACCTGCTCGTCATTAGCGGGTTGGTGTACGGGGGGCGTAACCAAAATACTTAACGCGCTTAAACTTTCCTTTGTTACCGGCAGCAGGGAGGAGGAGTCTGGTATAATACTCGTTTTTTTATTATGATATTCTATCCTGAAAAAATGATCCAGATTTGGTTCCTTCTCCAGCCCGTAATCAAGGGCGAATTTTCTTAACTTCTCGTGTCGTAATTTACGATTGAAAAAAATGGCCAGTTCATCTCTTTGAACAACAGCCGCCAATACCAATGCCTGGTGATCGCAAAGTTTGCCGGGTGCAATTTCGCATGCGCAGGTCAGCAATAATCCATCTGCATGCTGCGCTATGGAAACAGCAGGGAAAGTGTTATCATTTTGATGGACAAACGTTCCCTCGTTAATTACTAAGTGCCGGGGTATAATATCCGGGTAAGATGTAGCATCGGGGTAAGAGCCTATCGAATTTTTGGCGATAACGATCTCCGTAATATTTTCAAAAGGGATACCTTCTAAAAAAAATGCACGGTCTGTAATAGAGTTATCTGGCTTGTTAAATTCGTTACTCACTAATGTTGCTGCTACGGGAGCGCTAAATATCCAAAGAATAACGGATACTTTCCATTTTATTAACAAATAGACACGATACAATAGTTGGCTGCATTATATCTTTGTGCTGTGCCTATCAATAAAAATCCAATTGCCGCCGTTAAAAAAAAGCCTGTAGCCAAAAAGCCTGTAGCCAAAAAACGGGTGAGTGTAAAAAAAGGAAAAAAGCCCGCTGGTGGTTTTCCCAAATACACCGTTATATTGATCGTTCTACTGATCTTGCTTTCCCCATTTTACTATGGGTATGTACTTAAAACGGCGTCTGCCGGCTGGCGCTGGGTAATGGATATTGGCGAAAACCCCCATTACCGCACCTATAAAAGTTTTGACATCCGTATCCCATCCAAATATAAAATTCATGGTATAGATGTGTCGTACGCGCAGGGTAAAATAGATTGGGCACGGGTTGCTGCCATGGAAGAAGATAGCGTCCATATAAGTTTCGCGTTTATTAAAGCAACAGAAGGATTACTGAAAGTGGACCCTTATTTTAAGCGTAACTGGCGCGAAGCCCCGAAAGTTGGCATCAGATGCGGTGCGTACCATTTTCTGCGGCCCAAAAAGAACGGCTTGTGGCAGGCGCGCTTTTTTCTGCAAAATGTGAGTATGGAAAAGGGAGACCTACCCGCGGTTGTGGATATAGAACGGTTGGACGGCACATCGCCGCAAGCTATGCGGAAAGAGCTGAAAGCTTTTCTGGACCATGTAGAGGCAAAGACTAAAGTACGCCCCATAATTTATACCGGTTTAAGCTTTTATACAGATTATCTGGAAGGCTATTTTAAAGACTATCCTTTATGGATAGCACATTACAACCGCGAGCAACTTAATATCAGTAATGATAGTGGCTGGAAATTTTGGCAACATTCAGAAACCGCGCGTGTTAATGGCATTGGCCATGCGGTTGATTTTGATGCTTTTAACGGGGATAGTTTAACATTTCAAAAACTGCTGATACCTTAACTTTGATCGGCTGATAATCTTTCAGAAAATGACCTGACTGTTTTCGCGGTATTTAGAAGTTCCAGTTTCTCATACAATGAGGCGGGTTGAAATGGCTTAGAGAGATAATCATTCATCCCGGCCTCTTTAATTTTGTCGTGTATGTTATGCGATACCGACGCGGTTAAGGCAATGATAGGGATAAGCGCCTTAACAGGCTCATTAAGGGAGCGTATAGCCAACGTAGCCTGGTACCCGTCCATTACCGGCATATGCAGGTCCATTAATACCACATCAAATGTGTTACTTAAAAGTTTGTCAACAGCTTCCTGTCCATTGTTGGTAACAATCGCCTTAATATTCCATTTAGATAAAAGCTTTACAAGTAACAGGGCGTTAACAGGGTTGTCTTCAGCGATAAGGATACTAAGACTTTCAAGGCTGGCGTTTACGGCAGTATATATAGATACCGGGTTGATCTTGCCTTTATATACGTTAAATTGAATGGCAAATGAAAACACAGAACCTTTACCCGGTTGGCTTTCCAATTCTATTGTACTGTTAAAAAGCTTAAGTAACCTTTTAACAATGGCAAGCCCAAGGCCGGTGCCGCCGTAGTGGCGGGTAGTATCAGCAGATGCCTGCATAAAAGGTTCGAATATAACCTGCTGGCGATCGGCAGAAATACCGATACCTGTATCAGCAACCGAAAAAGAAACCATTATTTGTTCGGCACTTTCCTGCCCGGCAATAGCCTTTACGCTTACTGTGCCGCGTTCGGTAAATTTTATGGCGTTCCCGGCCAGGTTATAAATAATTTGCGTAAGGCGGGTAGGATCGGCAATTACCCATTGATCTTTAAGTTTATCATCCATTTCCAGCAATACTTCAATGCCCTTTTCTGCGGCTTTTTGTTGAAGGCCAGAACATACCTTGTGTAATAGAATGGGTAACTGAACGGGTAAGTTCTCTAATTCAATTTTATCATTCTCGCTTTTATTATAATCCAATATATCATTAACAAGTGTAAGCAGACTAAGCGCCGAAAATTCAAGTATGTCCAGGTTCTCGGTTTGCTCTTCGGTAGCGGTATCTTTTATCAGGTTAGTCATCCCTATCACAGCGTTTAGGGGCGTGCGTAACTCGTGCGACATGGTTGATAAAAACACCGAACGCGACTCTGCCAAAGCTTTAGTTTCTGCTATAGTGGCTTGCAACTGCTTGTTAAGGGTTTCTTTTTCATCAACATTATCTCTAAAGGCCCGGTAGAAAAGATAATGAACCAGAACTATGGTTACAAAATTCAGTAAAATAATTACTTCAAAGCCAGGGGAAGGTAATTCATTTGATATAACATCAAGGTGCCATTTTGTTCTGTTGGTAAGTGCCATGTATAACATTACCGGTGAGATAGCTGCAACGCTGTATATAAAAGCGTAACTGTTATCTATGAGATAATAGCTTACAAAAGCTACCATAAAAACAAACTGTATAGTGATCAGGTTAATATGCTGCCCAAAAACGAACAAGTTTGACCAGATACCGGCAACGCCTGTTAAAAGTATAATGTGCGATATGATCTTTATATGAAACGGCCGGTACAACAAATATTTAGTTAGTGCCAGGTATAAAAGAAACACAAATAGAATACGGATCAGGTGGGGGTTTTGTATATCCCCCATTACTAATGGTATCACTATCAATATTTTAAGAAGGGAAAATAGCAGAATGGTAAATACAATTTTTATCTGTGCCTGCTTTAAAGTATCGGGCTGCTGTATCAATACCTTTTTTAAGGAAAAATTAAAAAAGGGTATTAATTCTTTCATGGTGTATCAGCTAAACTAATTGTAGACAGGGGACTGCTTTAAACAGCTAATTTATTAAAAGATTTATAACATGTTGCCTTTAATTTAAGGTTCGATCCATTCAATTAATATTGGAGTGATAAAGTGCATTAAGATTTAACATAAACTTAATCTTGCTGGTTTTTATAAAAAGGTAAAGCTGCTTAAATTTGCCCCGATTATGGAACTGGTATCTACTGCATCATTTTTCGACCTGCAACAGTTTGAAGATGTTTTCAAAGAGCATTATTCCATTTTGTTTCGTTACGTAAAGTCTATAGTTAAAGATGACGATCAGGCAAAAGATGTACTTTCTGATCTCTTCCTGAACCTATGGCTTCAAAAAGATAAACTTCAAATACAAAACATAAAGGCCTACCTTTTTCGCTCGGCACGTAATGCGGCATTAAAATCGTTAAGTGCCCGGTCTGCAGATGCATCGATTGAAGATTGCTGGAATATTACCGAAGATGCCTTTAACCCCCTTGAACGCATCGTGGCAAAAGAGTCTGTTAAAATTGTTGAGGAGCTAATGAATAAGCTTCCAACAACGCGTAAAGAGATCATACATTTACGGTTATGCGGGCTTAAGAACCATGAGATTGCAAAAGCGCTCGACATTACCGAGAAGAAGGTTGAGTATAATATGCGCGAAGCAATTGAGCAATTAAGCTATTACATGCACAACAGCAACTACGATAAAGCGACCATTGCTGGTGGCCTGATGCTAATTAACATAATCTTCACATTAATTTAACTATTTCTTTTGGTGGATGGGTGATAAGTTTTACTCTTAAGTAAAACGTCAAATCATTAACTAAAAAATATGTCTAACAGAAGAGACTTTATTAAAGCTCTGGGTTTATCAGGGGTAGCATTAACCGTGCCTGTAGCCGTTACAAATGCTGCAACTGTAGCACCGGCTGCTAATAATACCGATATTACTAATCTTACCCTTAAGGGCAGGGTACAAAGCAACGGACAGGGTATAGCGAATGTTCCTGTAACCGACGGTATTAACATCACCCTTACCGATAAAAATGGCAATTACCAGTTGCTAAGTAATAAAACGGTTAAGTTTGTTTATATCACTATCCCCGCTGGTTATGCTATACCGCATAATAAAGGTATTGCCCAATTTTATAAAGTTGTTGATAGCAAACAAAATTCTTATACCGCGAATTTTCAGTTAGACAGGTTAGAGCAAGATGATAAACATCACGTATTTGTGGTTTGGGCCGATCCACAGATCATATCTAAAAAAGATGGGCAGGCGTTGATTGAACGGTCAGCACCAGATTTGCGTGAGCTGGCAGCTAACTACCCTGCAGGCACGCTGATACACGCAATTGGCTGCGGCGACCTGGTATGGGACCATTTTGAATTGTATGAAGATTACCGCCAGGCGGTGAGCGTTACCGGTGTGCCTTTTTTTAATTTAATAGGCAACCACGATATGGATATTGACGCCCGTACAGATGACTACTCGGCAACTACATTTAAAGATAATTTTGGGCCTACATACTACTCATTCAACAGGGGTAACATACATTATGTAATGCTGGACGATGTATTTTTCATTGGCACCGCGAAAAGATACATTGGTTACCTTACCGAGCCTCAGCTGCAATGGCTGGAGCAGGACCTGAAACACGTACCGCAAGGTAGCACAGTTGTGTTATCGCTGCATATCCCAACCAATACCGGGGCAAAACGCCGTAATAAAGATAAAGAGGATGAATTGGGCGGCGTAGTATCAAACCGCGAGCAGTTATATAAAATACTGGCACCATATAAAGTGCATATTATGTCTGGGCATACCCACATGAATGAAAAATGGGAGAACGGTAATATTATGGAACATGTGCATGGCACCGTATGCGGCGCCTGGTGGACAGGCCCTATCTGCAGTGATGGAACCCCCGAGGGCTATGCAGTTTACGAAGTACAGGGCAATGATATCAGCTGGTTCCATAAATCAACCGGTAAACCAAAAGATTATCAACTTAAAATATACCCTAAAGGCTACCTTAAAAATGCACCAGACGAGATAATTGCCAATGTTTGGAACTGGGATAAGCAATGGAAAGTACAATGGTTTGAAGATGGTGCGTTAAAAGGTGATATGGAGCAGCGCATTGAGTTAGACCCATGGACGGTAGAATTATATGCCGGCGATCAGCTGCCCAAAAAGCATAAATGGGTTGACCCAACATTAACCGATCACCTGTTTTTTGCTAAACCATCCGCTGCTGCAAAAAGCATAAAGGTTATAGCTACCGATAGGTTTGGTAAACAGTATACACAGGAAATTCAATTATAAGTACCGCATTCTTTAGATTGAGAGCTGCCCGGAGAGGGCGGCTTTTTTGCTTTAATAAACCGGCCGTTGTTAACAAATTGTTCATACACGCTTAACAATTTGTTTTGGTGGAAAAAGGTTCCGCGGTGCTCTTAATATAAAGATCGCCAAATGAACTGGGAAATACTTATACGTTGCGTAAACCATGAATCTCCAGAAAAAGAAGTTGCTGAAATTGAGGCCTGGATTAACGAGCGCCCCCAAAATAAACTGATATTAAAACAGCTGCAGCTGAAGCAAAATCAGCTTAACCAACCCTTAAAAGACGAGGTTGTGCATGCAGAATGGGTAAAGGTGCTTGATAGGATATTTGAAAGCCCCCAGCAACAAAAACCCAAAGTAAAAAAGCTTTTTAGTTTAATAGGCATAGCTGCTGCTGTGCTGCTGGCCTGCTTTATTAATTTGTTTTCGTTAAAGAATAGCTACGAAGCCGCAAGCGAAACGGTTGTTGTTCAGACCACTTCAGAGCGGCGCCAGGTGCAACTGCCTGATGGCTCTATGGTTTACCTGGCACCAAATTCAAATTTGCGGGTGAGCGGGCATTTTGGCCGCCAGAAAAGGGAGCTTTCCTTAACCGGCGAGGCTTTTTTCGATGTAAAGCACGACGCGAAAAAGCCATTTATTGTTAGTACCGCAAATAATTTAAAAGTGAACGTGTTGGGCACTTCGTTCAATGTGTATTCGCGGAAAAACGTAAACGAAGAAATTAAAGTTGCAACAGGCCTTGTTGGTGTGGTTGACGCAGACTCTACTACGTTTTTAAAAGCCGGAGAGCGATTAAACTATTCACTGACAAATAATGTGGCAATAAAAAGCCGGGTAGATGTGCGGGATGCCACCAGCCTGCAAAACGGTACCCTGTACTTCTCTAAAAGTACCACCAAACAAATAGCCGAAAAACTTGAACGCTATTACAATATACGCATAGAGGTTGCACCATCTGCTACTAAACACCATGCTTTTAGCGGCGAAATAAAAGACTACGGCATTGCCCGGGTGCTTGACGGCATTGGCTTCGTAACCGGCACCAAATACAAATTCACTAACCCAAATACTATCCTATTATATTAATTAAACGCATATGCATCGTAAATTTTTACTTAAGGTATGGCTCTGTTTATTGGTTGGCGGGCTCATTACCCTATCGGCCAAAGCGCAGGATAATGGCCAGCTTACTTTTAACAGCAACAAAATAACCGTAGCAGCTATAATTGACAGGCTGCAAACGGTTTACAAATACAAGGTATCTTATGATGCCGATCTTAATACCGGCAAAACTATTACGCTGCCATCAACAAATATCAGTCTGCAAAACCTGGTAAAGCAGTTGGAAGAGCAGGCAGGGGTAGATATTAAAACAATTGGCAGTAACCTGGCCATAAAAAAGCTGGATGTACTAACCGTAAGCGGTACCGCTTATTCGGGCGATGATAACCAGGCACTGGCAGGCGTAAGCATAATGGATAGCGGAAAGCGCCTGTTGGGTATTACCAATGCCGAAGGTAAATTTAATATAAAAGTTAACAGCGGTACAAACATCACCTTTAGCATGATCGGTTTTCAGCCGCAGGTTACCGTTTATACCAAAAACGTTACCGATACAAAAATTATCTTGGCAATAGCAAATAACGCGTTAAACGAGGTTGTAGTTACCGCATTAGGTATTAAACGTGATGAAAAAGCGCTTGGCTATGCGGTTACCAAAGTTAAGGGCGAGCAGCTTACCCAGGCACTTTCAAACAACTGGACAGACGCATTATCCGGTAAAGTAGCGGGCCTGAACCTGATCCGCTCAAACGGCGGCCCCGCGGGCTCAAACAAAATTATTTTACGTGGCGAAAGTAACCTCACCGGCGAAAACGATGCATTGATAGTAATTGATGGAGTAGTTATAAACCACGGCAGCGGCCGCAGAACAGGCAGTGGCAGTAATGCCTATCTGGATAGCGAATCGCCGGTTGATTTTGGTAGTGGTTTAAACGATATTAACCCCGAGGATATTGCAGATATAACTGTGTTAAAAGGCCCGAGTGCAGCTGCCTTATATGGGCAGCGCGGCGCAAATGGTGCGGTAATTATTACTACCAAAAGTGGCCGGGTGAAAAAAGGGATCGGTATTACGCTTAATTCTAATACCGCTATAGAACAGGTGTCGCGTACGCCCGATTATCAGTACGAATATGGGCAGGGTGCCGCCGGCGAAAGTTATTATTCGTTCGGTAACACATCCGATGGTGCAAGTACACGCAGTACCAGTTCGGCATGGGGCCCAAAATTCGATGGCCAATCGTATTATCAGTATGACCCGATTACTCATACAGGTGGTACAACACGTACACCATGGGTTGCTTATCCAAACGCGCGTAAAAACTTTTTTGAAACCGCTAAAACATTCACCAACAGCATCACCCTTGATGGTGGTACTGATAAAACATCAGTTCGTTTTTCGGCAACCAATGTGCGCAACACCTGGATAATCCCTAATACAGGGTATGACCGTAACACAGTTGCTTTATCAGCCGATCAGAAAGTGACCGATAAACTGCAGATATCAGCACGGATCAATTATACCAACAAAACCAGCGACAATTTACCGTCAACAGGTTACAATAACCAATCTTTGATGTATTGGGATATGTTTTGGGTACCTAACGGCGATTTAAACTGGCTTAAGAATTATTGGTTACCCGGCAAAGAAAACATTAATCAAAGCTATCCTTTCAGTAGTTTTCCGGATAACCCGTACCTGATAACTAATGAAATGCTTAACAAATCAAATCGGAATGATTTGGTAGGGAACATTCAGGCCACATACAATTTCACCAAAGATCTAAGTTTGATGGTGCGAACGGCCCTTACCAGTTCTTTCGATCAACGTTCGCAGCAAAGGCCTTACGATACCGAGAAGTTCAGAAAAGGGATGTTTCGTACGCAGGATATTTATTCGCAAGAGATCAATAACGACTTCCTGATAAGGTATAATAAAAAAGTAACCAAAGATTTTACGGCTACCATATCTGCCGGCGGAAGCATGCTTATTAATACCTATGACCGTAATGAGATGCGCGCCGACTCACTACTATACCCCGGCGTTTATACGCTGGCAAACAAAGCGGGTATGCTGGTAGCTTTACCTAACCAGGCAAAATATAAAATAAACAGCTTTTATGGCCTGGCATCTTTCGGCTTTAAAGATTACCTGTTTATGGATGTAACAGGCCGTAACGACTGGAACGGCGTATTGGCAACGGCCCAATCAACCAAAAACGTGTCGTTCTTCTATCCATCGGTAAGTTTAAGTGCTGTTTTATCAGAGGCGCTTCATTTGCCCGATTTTATTTCTTATGCCAAAGTAAGGGGTTCATTTGCCAGTGTAGGCAGCGGCGGTCAGGATGCATATTATACTTCATTCACCTATTCAGCTAACAGTATTTTTCCCGGTGGTTTAAGTAACCCTACACTGATCGCTAATCCGGAATTGAAACCATTACGTACCCGCAGCTTTGAAGTAGGTACCGATGTGAGATTCTTTAATAGTCGTTTAGGAATTGACATCGCCTTGTATAAAAGCAACACTACATCACAGATATTACGCAATAGGCTCGACCCGGCATCAGGTTACAATGAAGCGGTTATCAATGCCGGCGAAGTAGAGAACCGTGGTATAGAGATCCAGGCCAATGGTAACCCAATAAAGAGTAAGGATGGCTTTAGCTGGAATATTACTTACACTTTCTCTGCAAATAAAAATAAGGTGATCTCCCTAACGGATGGGATACCTTTAACCCTGCAATCCGGCCCGGCTAACCGCGGCGCAATTGTAGCGCAGGTGGGCGGAAGCATGGGTGCTTTATATGGTTTAGGTTATGATCGCTCTCCCGATGGGCAAATAGTTTATGCAAACGGGTATCCCAAACTAACCGATAGCATTAAATATATTGGTGACGCCATTCCAAAATGGAAGATGAGTATTGGCAACCAGTTCAGGTACAAACAATTTAGTATGAGCTTTTTGTTTGATGCCCAATATGGTGCAGTAGGGTATTCGCTTACATCGGCCATTTTAGGGGAACAGGGTAAAACTACCAATACCATACCGGGCAGGTATAATGGTATAATAGGTGACGGCGTTATCAGGAATCCTGACGGTACTTATCGTAAAAACGATGTAATTGCCGAAAATATCTACACTTATTACAACGCCCACTTAGGGCGCGATAACGTGGAAGGAACAACTTACTCTACCGACTTTATTAAATTACGCGAAGCAAGGCTGGATTACAGTTTATCTCCTAAATTATTAAGCAGGCTTGGTCTTCAACGGGTAACTGTTGGTGTTTATGGTCGCGATTTATTTACTATTACCAAATGGCCAGCCTTCGACCCTGAGTTTGGTACCCTAACGCAAAATGCACAGGGAACGCCAACCATTGCGCGCGGTTTTGAATTGGGGCAGTTCCCATCAACCAGAACGCTTGGCTTTAACTTAACTGTAGGTTTCTAAAAACAGCACATAAATGAAAACTAAGGCATACATCATTCTAACAATTTTTATATCCACGCTTTGCATTACATCATGCACAAAGGATTTTAAAGAATTAAGCGTTAACCCTAATGCGGTAGATCACGCTTTACCGCAAGCCCTGCTTGCACCCGCAATAACCGATATAGTGGCGGCAAACATGAACCGTAGTCAACGCATACAAAACGAGCTGATGCAGGTAACCGTAAATATGGGCGATGGCGAGGGTAAAATATTCAGGTACGATATCCGTAAATCTGAAGCCGACTATTTATACAACAATTGGTATATCGATCTAACTAACATCAATGATGTTTACAAAGGCGGTGTTGAAACAGCCAACAACTCTTACCAGGGCATAGCGCTTATTTGCCGTGCCTGGGTGTTCTCGTTACTGACCGATACTTATGGCGATGTGCCTTACTTTGAAGCCAATAGAGGCAAAGAAGGTTTGTTTACGCCAAAGTTTGACAAGCAGAAAGATATTTATACCGATATTTTTAAACAGTTAGAAGCGGCTAACGATCTGCTAAAAACAGGCGCGAACATCCCTGCCGCAAGCGATCCTATTTATGGCGGTGTAGTCGCCAACTGGCGCAAATTTGGCAACTCATTATATATAAGGTTGTTATTACGATTATCAGCTAAAGCTGAAATGAACACCCCGGCCAAGATCACCGAGATGATTGATACTAACCCGGCCAACTATCCTATTATGACCAGTAATGCCGAATCGGCTATATTAAAATGGTCAGGTACTGCTCCTTATGTTTCGCCATTTGCTACCTGGCGCCCTGCCGATTGGTACACGCCAAAGCTGGGTAGTTTCTTTGTAGATAACCTTAACGAGTGGAGTGATCCGCGCATTGGCCGGTGGGCAACATTAGCCGAAGGTGAATATGCCGGTATACCAAGCGGATATTTACCGGGGCAACCTCCTGCTGCTAAGTCGACACTATTAACAGCTTTACAGATTGAGCCACTGCTGGGTAATGTTATGAATTACTCCGAATTGCAATTAGCATTGGCCGAGGCTGCTGCAAAGGGTTGGGTTACTTCCAAAACGGCACAGTATTATTATGAAACAGGTGTTACCAATGCCATTACATTATGGAATTTAACGGTGCCGGCCGGTTATTTGGGTTTTGCAAAGGTTAAGTGGGACGACACCTATAGCCTTGATCAAAAGATGGAGCTGATACATAAACAAAAGTATTATACTATGTTCTTTACCGATCTGGAGCAATGGTTCGAGTACAGGCGCACCGGCCACCCGGTTTTACCAAAAGGCCCCGGCTTGGTTAACAACGGTATAATGCCTGCAAGGCTTAACTACCCGTTTTTTGTGCAAACAACAAATACCGCTAATTATAACGCGGCTGTTGCAGCACAAGGTAAAGATGATATTAATACACTGGTTTGGTGGCAAAAACAATAAGATTCAGAATCATGAAAATATACAATTCAATGAAAACAAGATTTTTTCACATCGCGGTATGCCTTGTGGTGCTGCTAATTAGCGCATGCCAGAAACACGATTTTACTGCCGGTGAATTAAGCCCGACAATTGCCGTGGGCGACCTGCGCGTTCTATACAAAGGCGCTGATGTAACCTTAACAAAAGAAAAAATGCTGGGCGCTACTCAAATTGTAGGTACGGTAGTTTCAATGCCCGATTCCGGCAACGTACCATCAGGGGTTGTAGTGATGCAAAACTATCGCAGAGGGGTGCTTCGCGGTATCGCTTTTTCTTTAGGTAACGCGGCCTCTACTTATCACTCCGGCGATTCACTTGTAATAAATGTAGAAGGAACTATTTTGAAAAGAGTGGATGGTTCTTTACAGATAACCGGATTAAGCGAAGCGGCTATTAAAAAGGTTTCAGAAAACAACCACGTAACAGTACAGTCTGCTTCCAGCTATTCTATCAAAAACAACCCGGATCAGTATGAAAGTACTTTGGTGCAGATAAAAATGGCAACTGTATCACCCGCGCCTAACATTGATGATACATTCGCCGGCGACCGCTACCTGGTTAATGGTGCCGATAGTATTATGCTGCATACAGAGGCATCTGCCAGTTTTGCAAATGCTAAGCTACCTGCCAGTGCAACCATAGCGGGTATATTATTAATAGGTAAAAACAGCCAGGGCGAAACGGCATTGCAGTTATGGCCCCGTGGTATTTCAGATGTTAGTGATATTACTAAACCGGCAGATCCAAATGCTTCGCTTGGTAAATCGCCGGTAATTGTTACAGGATATATAAATGATACTAAAGGTGCTGATGGCAACTATGAATATTTCCAGTTTAGGGCCACCCGTGATATAGATTTCAGTAAGACACCAATGGCCGTTGTTAGCTGTACAAACGCAGGTGCTGCCGAACCTAATAAAGGCGATGCGCCTGGTGCAGGCTGGGCAACCGGCGGCGGCCGTACTTATAAATTTAACCTTACTGAAGGTACCGTTCTTAAAGGCGAGTTCTTTTATGTAGGAGGTAGCAACAAACGTATAAACGGACCAAATACTACAGATATCAGTTCTGCAAAATGGATACGATCAATTGCCTATGTTACTAATGATGGCGATGGTTTTGGAAGTGCAACTGCAGGTTTGTTGCCAAACAGCGGTAATGCGGGCGGCGTGGCTATTTTTGATGGCGTGATTGTAACGGAAACCTCGGTACCGGTTGATGCGATATTGTTTGGTGGTACAGGTATAACAACCATTTATAATGCCGCTACAAACAAAGGTTATCGCGTGGCCGATAACGATCATTATAACGCATTGGATGCGTCAACGGCGCAACCGTTCTTTTACCAGGGAACAAATATGTATGTTATTCCGCACTCAACACCTGCCGATGCCGGCTTTTTTGTGAAGCTGGGCGGTAATTTTGATGCTACCAGCAAAACCTGGCTAACACCACGGGGATTTAAATTCTATCAGCTGCAGCCAACTTCGAGCCTGTCTGATATTGAAACCGGTGCAGACGTAAACGTAATGACGAACTAATAACTAACTAAATGAATATATGCCGCCTGCAAACTTGCAGGCGGCTTTTTTATGTGGCAGATCAAAAAATATAATCTGTGCTTAAAAAATTAGATTCGTGGCCTTTAACAATCTCATTAAACAGTTGCTTATTGGTCTCGTTCATTTTGGCGGCCACTAAAGAGCGGAGCGAGAAAGAACGTAAGGCATCGTTAACCGATAATGTACCTTCAGCGCTGTCTTTTCGGCCGGTGAACGGAAATACATCAGGCCCGCGTTGCGACTGACTGTTAATGTTTACCCGGCTTACCAGGTTAACAAACGGATCTATCAGCGAGGCTAATTCTTTAGCATCATTACTGAATATACTTACCTGCATACCATGCGGAGATTCTATCTGGTATCGTATGGGTTCCTCGATCGATTCAAATGGGATCACTGGTATAACTGGTCCGAATTGTTCCTCCAGGTAAAGTTTCATTCCCTTTTTTACGGGGTAAATAATTGCCGGGTACACAAATGATTCTACAGCGGTGCCACCATTTTCGTTGATCACTTTAGCGCCGTTCATGATTGCATCATCAATACATTCTTTTAAATAGCCGGGCTTGCCGGGTTCTGCAACGGGGGTAATGTTAACGCCACTTACCCATGGCATACCCAGTTTTAAACGTGATACGGCCTGGCTAAGTAATTCTAAAAAGGTATCGGCAACATCTTTATGTACATGAATTATTTTTAAGGCTGTACAGCGTTGTCCATTGTACGATAATGCACCTAATATAATTTCGTTAACGGCCAGTTGCAGGTCGGCGTTTTTGGTAACGATGGCCGCATTTTTCGCATCCAGACTTAAAACAGCACGCAGGCGGTTAATTTTAGGATGACGTTTCTTTAAATCGTTAGCAACTTTGCTCGATCCAATAAAGGCAAGCACATTGATCCTGCCGGTAGCCATTAAGCCCGGTGTAACACTTGCGCCACGGCCATAAATGGTATTTACCACTCCTGGCGGGAATGCTTCCTTAAACGCTTTTAACAGTGGATAGTGCACCAGCGTACCATGTTTAGGTGGTTTAAACAGAATGGTATTGCCCATAATTATAGCCGGGATGAGCGTAGTATAAGTTTCGTTAAGCGGATAGTTGAACGGCCCCATACAAAGTACCACACCAAGTGGCGCCCTGCGTGTTTGGGCAACCACGCCCTCGGCCACCTCAAAACGTGATGATCGCCTGTCCAGCTCTTTTAAGGCATCAATTGTAAGGTTGATGTATTCAACGGTACGGTCAAACTCTTTGGTAGAGTCGGCGTGCGATTTGCCTATCTCCCACATAATAAGCTTGATAACCAGATCGCGCTGTTCTATCATTTTGTACACAAAGTTTTGCATACAATTTATGCGGCCTTCAATGCTCATGGTTGGCCATTCGCCACGGCCGTTACCGTAGGCTGCTTCTGCGGCAGATAAGGCTTCCATGGCTTCCTTTTCGGTTCCCAGGGGATAGCTGCCAATCAGTTTTCTTTTTAAGCCATCAGCCGTAGGCAAACAAATGGGCGAATAAACGGTGCTTACTTCACCGTCCCATTGTACCATTTCGCCATTGCTAAGATATTCGCGCTGATGGATCTCGTCTATCCGGAATGATTCTGGTATTTCGCCGGCATCAACAAATAAGGATCTTAAATGCTCTTCGAAGTTCATAGGGGTAGTTTTTACAGTTAATGATAAAACACAGTGCACTACATAAGAAGCTGTAATTTATGATTTTTTCTTATTAATTGTAAATGCATCCAAAGCCATGCGCCAGTTCATGTATTCGTTGTTATTTGTTGTTTTACGGATGACTTTCAAATAATCGGTATCAAAGTAAGCAGCTAACGCGAAAGTTTCTACGCCGTTTTTGGGCTCGAACAAAGTGCCGGGCGCATAACCCTTTTCGCCGTTCTGGGCCCGTTTTAAATCAAACGGCACTTTGCTGTTCACAAATTCGGGGTGTGTTTTTTCGCCGATCATAAAGGGCGTCATATAATCAACACATTTTTTAATAGACGAGCCATTGGCTGTTTGCCAGGCGAAATAATCTTTGCCCGTTGCCCTGTATATAGCAATACATGCCGATAGCAGGGGCTCTATATCATAGGTTTGATAATGGAAGGCGTCGCGTTCGACAAGGTCATGCGTGGTGCCGTCGGGGTTCAGGTTGATGTTGAGCTGCTTTTCTAACTCCTTTACAATGGTACTGTTGTAGCTATCATCGTGCAGGGTGTAAGCTATAAGTGTAAACATTTTTATCCGGTGCGAGTTCCAGTTGTTAATGGCTGTGCCCCGGTTGCCTTTTGCTGTGGCGCTGTTAACCTGTGCATTTGCCATGCTACGCATCCATACGTCAATTAAGGCTTTATCATCAATTTTTATATCGTTTCTGATCAGGTCATAAGCGGTAACCAGATCTTCCAGCTTAGTTTCATTGATGGGATCTTCGGTAGCTTTATTAACCTTTGCCCACGCTGTTAAAAAGTCTATGGCTTTATCCAGATATTCTTTTTTGCCAGAGTATTTGTAGGCTAATGCCAGCGCATAGGTTTTGTAGGCATCTTCTACAGCCTTTAAGCTGGCGGTTTTTTTTGGGTCGCCGGCTAAAAGGCCTTGAGACAGTATGGTTTCTATAGGATTAGGTGTTTCAGCTAAGGCCTGATCTGCAGCTTTTTGATAGGGTTCAAATGCTTTTTTGTACTTATTATCCTTATCAATGGTTTTACGCATCAGGGCAACCTCGTTTTTATCAAGGCTGACTATCTGTGCTTTACCACAAACGGCGATTGTTAATAATCCAAAAAACCATAGGAGTTTTTTCATCGGTGTATTAATGATTTAAAGATCGTTTTATTCCCAATTCCAGTCCCCGAAGTTCGGCAAGGCCTCTTAAGCGGCCAATGGCAGAGTAACCAGGGTTGGTTTTTTTATGCAGGTCATCCAGCATTTTATGCCCATGATCGGGCCTGAAGGGCATGCGGGTATCTTTGCGTCCGTTGGTTATTCTTTTTTGCTGCTCTTCCAACAGGGCTTTCACCACCGCATACATATCCACGTCGCCGGTTAAATGGTCAGCTTCATAAAAGTTGCCTTCCTCGTCGCGCTTTGTATTTCTTAGGTGAATAAAGTGAATGCGGTCGCCCAGGCGTTGCACCATGCCGGGCAGGTCGTTGCTTTCAATTACACCGAATGATCCTGTACAGAAGGTAAGGCCATTGTTGGGGCTATCTACTGCATTGTAAATATCAAGGATATCCTGCTCGTTGCTTACTACTCTTGGCAAGCCCAAAATAGGATAGGGCGGGTCATCCGGGTGGATGCACATAAGTACACCGGCTTGTTCAGCAGCGGGGATAACCTGCTGTAAAAAATAGGCGAGGTTGGCTTTTAGCGTTCGTGCATCAATATCACCGTAAGAGGCAAGCATTTCCAGGAACTTTTTGGTGGTGTAACCTTCTTCAGAACCCGGCAGGCCGGCAATTATATTTTTTACAAGTTGCTGCTGGTCAATTTCATTTAATCCTTCGTGATATATCTTTGCTTTATTTTTTACAGCCTCGGGATAATCCTGTTCTGCTTCGGGGCGGTTCAAAATATAAAGGTCAAAAGCAGCGAAGGCGATGGTGTCAAACCTTAGCGCGGTTGAGCCATCGGGCATGGGATAGTCAAGGTTGGTGCGGGTCCAATCCAGCACGGGCATGAAATTATAACATACTATATTTAGGCCGCATTGGCCCAGGTTTAGTAGTGTTTGATGGTAATTTTTAAGTAATTGCTCGTAGTTTCCGCTTCGTTTTTTGATATTTTCGTGTACCGGCACGCTTTCTATCACCGACCAGGTTAACCCCGCATCTTCAATAATTTTTTTCCTTTTCAGGATCTCATCAACCGGCCAGATCTCACCGTTTGGGATATGATGTAAAGCGGTAACAATACCGGTAGCCCCGGCTTGTTTGGCATCGGCTAAACTAACCGGATCGTTAGGGCCGTACCAGCGCCATGTTTGTTCTAAGCTCATTTGAATAGATTTTGATCGCCTAATTTACAAAGTATATTGTTCGCTGTCGGCAGGTAAAAAATCCAAGCGGGCAGGGCTAAATGCATCTACCAACATGCCATCCTCCAAACAAACGCAGCCATGTACGGTAAAAGGAGGTACGTAATAACCATCGCCCTTGCGAATTATCTTTACGGTTTCGCCCATAGTCATTTCAAAAGCGCCGCTTTCTACGTAACTCACCTGCGAATGTGCATGGCTGTGCAAAGCGCCGCAGCTGCCCCTGGCAAATTTCACTTTTACCATCATTAGCTTATCATCATAGCCAAAAACCTGCCGCTGAACCCCTTCGCCAACAGTTTGCCAATCGGTAGCATCCTCAAACTGAAATAAGTTGCTTTGTATCATATCTTAGTTTTTTAAATGGCCCGCTGCGTTTATAACAGGTTTTTTATCTGCCAATCGTTTTTGGCGCAGCAAAGCCTCCAGATAATAGTAATCCGCATAAATAATAGGCACATCAATTTCGCTGTTGGCGGGTTTGTGGCCGGTGCTGTGAAGCAGCAGGAAACCACGCGCGCTATCGGGCTGTGGCTGGTATTTAGTAGCCAGGCTGTTCAATATTTTATCCGCTGTTTTTTTATAAACCTTAGCGTTTTTGCTGTAAGTGCTTAACTCATACAATGCCGATGCTGCAATTGACGCGGCAGATGCATCACGCGGCTGATTGCCAAGTTTAGCGGCATCATAATCCCAGTAAGGAACCAGGTCGGCAGGCATTTGCGGGTTGCTGAAAATATATTTGGCAATCTTTTCTGCTTCCTGCAAGTATGTTTTATTACCGGTTTCCCGGTAGCACATGGTATAACCGTATAGTCCCCATGCCTGCCCACGTGCCCATACCGAGCTATCGGCAAAACCCTGGTGAGTTTGTTTATGCAATACCTTGCCTGTTTCCGGGTCGTAATCAATTACATGGTACGAACTGTTATCGACCCTGAAATGGTTTTTAAGCGTAGTATTTGCATGCGCTACAGCCACTTTATAAAAGCCGGAATCGCCGCTTAGTTTGGTAGCTTCAAAAAGTAGTTCCAGGTTCATCATGTTATCAATAATAACCGGGAACTTCCATTCCTTACGATGATCCCATGATTTTATGCAGCCTATGGTAGGGTTAAAGCGGGTTATTAAAGTTTTGGCGGCCTGGATAATATCATCCTTGTATTTCTGCTCATGTGTTAAGCGATAAGCATTGCCCACACTGTTATAAAGCTTAAACCCCATGTCATGTGTGCCACCGTCTGTTTTTTCAGCTTCCATTACAGCGGTAAAGGGCTCAGATTGTTCCTTCCAAAATTTGTTGCCGGTGTACTCATATAAAAACCAAAGGTTGCCCGCAAAAAAACCACTGCACCAATCTTTAGGAGATACAATAACCAAATCGCCATTGGTATTCAGCGTGCGTGGTGATAAAAGATTTGGCTTTGCAGCAGCCGTTTTAGTTTTGGCTGTTTCGGTAAGTAATAATTTGGTTTGATGCTCGGCAAATTGGAACGCTTTAGGCGCATTGTTTTGCGCCGATATACTTAGTGTAAAGCCGTTTAATAATATCAGCAGGAATATGTGTTTAATTTTCATAGTTGATCTTAGAAGCAATTTAATTGGCCACTTTAATTTTGATCACCAATTTTTTAACCGTGTCAAACCCGTTTACCTTAATATTGGGGCGGTGCACATCCTGCGGGAAGAATAGATAGAAGGTACCCGGTTCTGCAAAGTATGAGGTGCCTTCGGCAGTGTAGGCAGCACCATCTTTGGCTTCATCATAAGGTTTGGTAACAGTTGCTTTGTCTATATTAACAACCTCTATCCGCTCTTTGCCTTTTATAACATATTGCAGGTCGATGTATTTTCTGTGCGATTCCCAACCTGCCTTCTCCAGTTCTTTTGACGGCCCTTCGGTTACAATAGCATAAGCATTGTCGCCATCAATAGCGAGTTTGCCCACGCTTAATGTATCCAGGTTAGTATCCTTTAAAAACAGGATTATCTTATCCCAAACCGCTTTACTATTATGATATTGCTTATAAAATTCAACCGCGTTAACAGATTGATGTACATTTAATTTTAAACCACCTTTCCATTTGTTGCTGTGCAGCCATTTTTCGGCGGTTTTTTGGTTAATGCTGCCATCGTTTTTGGTTTGTGCAATCGCTGTGTTTTCCATTGTAATAAAACTAATAGCGGCTATACTAAGCTGAAATAAAGATTTGATTTTCATAATTTTATTGAATTGGTTTATAAAATAATGTATCTGTTCGGGGGTAGAACGGGTATCATTACACGTCAATATTACGATGAAATCATTTAAATTGATGCCTTAACTCACATTAATTCTACGCAAACGTTATAGTTTCTGGGGTGTGTACTGCCCTATTTAGGTGTTCAAAAGTCTTCGATAACGTTTGCGTAGAAATAACAAGCAGATTGCTTCTGATTAATACATCATAATTGTAGACTTGCTGAACAATTATAAGTTAAACACTAATATTTCTTGTTTTGAAAGTACTACATAGCGTTCACCCAGATGACTTTAAAATCTACGGGACAGAACAAATACGCGATCGGTTTTTAATTGACAACTTAATAAAGGCCGACCAAATAAATTGTGCATACACCCATTATGACCGTATTATACTTGGTGTTGCCCATCCCATTACGAACACATTGACACTTGAAAATTATTCAAATTTAAAAGCAGACTACTTTTTAGAACGTCGCGAAATTGGCATTATAAACGTTGCCGGCGACGGCGAGGTTAACGCCGATGGCGAGGTTTTTAAATTAAAGAAACTGGATTGCCTGTATATAGGAAAAGGCGTTAAAGAAGTGAGCTTTACCGCTGCCGATGCTACAAACCCGCCGGTATTTTACCTGTTATCGTCGCCGGCGCACAAAAGCTACCCAACAAGTTTAATGACCATTGATGAAGCCGAGAAGGTTAATGCCGGGGCCGATTCGACCGCTAATAAACGTACTATAAATAAATACATCCATACCGCGGGCATTCAAAGCTGCCAGCTGGTAATGGGTTTAACTATTTTGCATGAAGGTAGTGTATGGAACACCATGCCGCCGCACGTGCATGATCGCCGGATGGAAGCCTATTTTTACTTTGACATCCCCGCAGGGCAAAAGGTGTTTCACTTTATGGGCGAGGCTATCGAAACAAGGCATATTTTAATTGGTAATTATGGTGCTGTTGTATCGCCACCATGGAGCATGCATTCGGGCGCGGGTACAAGTAATTATAGTTTTATATGGGGCATGGGCGGTGAAAACCTGGATTATACCGATATGGACGCTATCAGCATTGATAACATTAGATAAATACAAGCAGCAATGGAAAATATTTATTCGTTAAAAGGCAAAGTAATAGTAGTAACCGGCGGTACCGGCATACTGGGCAATTCGTTTATTAACGGCATTGTTGAGGCCGGTGGCGCAGTAGGGATCTTAGGCCGAAATAAAGAAGTAGCAGAAGAAAAGGCGGAAGCCATCAATAAAAATGGTGGGCAAGCTATTGCATTAGTTGCCGATGTGCTGGATGAAGCATCGTTAACAGCGGGCCGCAAAAGCCTGCTCGATCGTTTTGGCCGCCTTGATGGCCTGGTGAATGGGGCCGGCGGCAACATGCCCGAAGGCGTTTTGCAGCCAGATGAGGATATATTTAGTATGAACCTTGATGGGATGAAAAGAGTAATGGAGGTAAACCTTTGGGGTACCTTGCTGCCTACCCAGATTTTTGGCGATGCAATTGCTAAAACAGGCAGGGGCAGTATTGTAAATATATCGTCCATGAACTCTAAACGGGCAATTACCAAGGTATTAGGATACAATATGGGCAAGGCTGCTGTTGATTGTTACAATCAGTGGTTTGCTGTTGAACTGGCTAACCGTTACGGCGATGCCATTAGGATGAATGCCCTTGCCCCCGGTTTTTTCCTTACCGAGCAAAACCGAAATTTGCTTACGTTACCCGAGGGAGGATACACGCAAAGAGGTGGGTTAGTGATAAAGCAAACTCCTTTTAAGCGCTTTGGTAACCCCGATGAGCTGATAGGCGCTTTGGTTTGGTTACTGAGCGATGCATCGGCATTTGTAACCGGTTCTATGATATGTGTTGATGGTGGATTTTCGATATTTGGCGGCGTATAAATGAGTTTGAACGCCTCACATACCGGTGCCGTTTTAACCTTTGGTGAGTTATTGCTAAGGATTTGCCCGGATGCGGATGGCAGTTGGCTTGAAGCTAATCAACTACCTGTTCACGTCGGCGGCGCCGAGTTGAATGTTGCTACCGCGCTGGCCTTATGGGGAATAGATACAAGCTATTTTACGGCTTTGCCGAATAACGGGCTATCGGCACAAATTATAAATTATGTTAATGAACGGGGTATAGGTACTTCGGCTATTTATAAGGGTGGTACAAGATTGGGCCTGTTTTATTTAACCACAGGTGCAGATATGAAACACGACGCGGTGATATATGACCGTGTAGGTTCGGCATTTGCCGAATTAAAACCCGGTGTTATTGATTGGGACAAAATTTTATCAGGCGTGAGCTGGTTTCATTTTAGCGCTATTTGCCCGGCTTTAAGTGAGCAAATGGCAGATTTGTGTGAGGAGGTTTTGGTAGCAGCATCGCAACGGGATATCACTATATCTATTGATCTGAATTATCGTGCAAAGCTGTGGCAATACGGTAAGCATTCGCAAGAAATAATGCCAAACCTGGTTAAATACTGTCATTTGGTAATGGGCAACATTTGGGCGGCAGAAAGTTTATTAGGTATACCGGTTAACCCAGATGTGCACTATATTGGCACTAAAGAAAATTACTTAAAAGAAGCTGCAAATACATCAGAAAAGATAATGGAATTATTCCCAAAATGCAGGGCCGTTGCCAATACGTTTAGGTTTGATCATGAAGGTGGCATAAAGTATTATACCGCTTTGTATCAGGATGGCGAATTGCATAGCTCCGGCGAATATATTACAGAAAACGTTATTGATAAAGTAGGGAGTGGCGATTGCTTTATGGCCGGGCTGATATATGGCTATCGTAAACAAATGAACCCATTGGCAACAGTGAGTTTTGCTACAGCCGCCGCTTTTGAAAAATTATCTATTGCCGGCGATGCTACAAAAAGTACCGTGGAACAAATAACCCAAGTCATTAAATATGCCAACTAAAAGCCAGATCCAGGATAGTATAATTAAACAAGGTATCCTTCCGCTGTTTTATAATGACAGTAGTGAAGTAAGCATAGCTATCACCCGCAAACTTTACGAATCCGGGATCAGGGTTATTGAATATACCAATCGTGGTGAGGCGGCACTTGATAATTTTAAAGCATTAAAAAGATTACAGAAAGAGGAGCTACCAGACTTGCTTTTAGGGATAGGCACCATAAAATCGGCCGAGCAGGCTGTACAATTTGTGGATGCAGGTGCCGATTTTTTAATATCGCCGCTGGTGAACCCCGGGGTAGCTGCTATTGCAGCAAAGAATGATCTACTTTGGATCCCCGGTTGCATGACACCTACCGAAATTTACAACGCGCAGCAACTGGGCGCCACATTAATAAAACTTTTCCCGGCTAACATATTAGGGCCGGCATTCGTATCAGCAGTAAAAGAGCTTTTTCCGGGTGTGCTGCTGATGCCAACAGGCGGGGTAGAGATGAACCAGGAAAATATTACTGCCTGGTTTGATGCCGGGGTATCGGCAGTTGGGATGGGTAGCAAACTTATTACAAAAACCATTATTCAGAACCAGGCATACAACCAATTATATATAGCAACTTTACAGGCATTACAGTTTGTGCAGTCGGCAAGATAACCTAAATACAATTATGAGCGATACTAAAAAAACCAATTACAGGTGGGTAGTTGTAACCTTATTGTTTTTTGCAACCACCATTAATTACCTCGACAGGCAAGTGATCGGTTTTCTGAAACCAACTCTCGAAAAAGAGTTTCACTGGACTGAAGAGGATTATGGCTACATTGTAATGGCTTTTCAAGCGGCTTATGCAATTGGTTTACTTGCATTTGGCGGTTTTATTGACAGGCTGGGGACAAAACTCGGTTATACCATATCGCTCATTGTATGGAGTTTGGCAGCCATGTTACATGCAATTGTAAAAACAACCTTAGGCTTTGGTATAGTTAGGGCGGCTTTGGGTCTGGGCGAATCTGGTAATTTTCCGGCGGCTATTAAGGTAGTAGCAGAGTGGTTCCCCAAAAAGGAACGCGCATTGGCTACGGGGATATTCAATTCGGGCGCTAATATTGGGGCGGTAGTTGCCCCGGTAATGGTACCATGGATATTGGGGGTTTACGGTTGGCAAATGGCTTTCCTTATTACAGGGGCAATAGGTTTTGTATGGCTTATATTCTGGTGGATATTCTACGAGATACCTTCGCGTCACAAAAAGATAAGCGCGGCAGAGTTTGAACATATTCATAGTGATATAGACGAAACCATTGTTGACGGTGAGCCCCAGGCCAAAGTGAAATGGTTACGGCTTTTCGGCATCAGGCAAACATGGACCTTTGTTGTTGGTAAATTTCTTACTGATCCTATCTGGTATTTCTTCCTGTTTTGGTTGCCTTCCTACTTTTCAACCACGTTTAACCTCGACTTAAAGAAACCAAGTTTGCCTTTAGTGCTGGTTTACACCGCCACAACCATTGGTAGCGTTGGCGGTGGTTTCCTTTCCTCGTGGTTCATCAAACGGGGCATGCCAATATTTAAGGCGCGTAAAACAGCTATGTTTTTATTTGCCCTGTGTGTGTTACCCATATTTGGCGCACGCTATGCCACTAATATTTGGCAGGCGGTTGGTTTAATAAGTTTGGCAGCGGCCGCTCACCAGGCATGGAGCGCTAATATCTTCACTACAGCATCTGATATGTTCCCTAAACGAGCAGTAAGTTCGATAGTTGGTATTGGCGGGATGGCCGGCTCTGTAGGTGGTATCGCGTTCCCGTTTTTTATTGGTTGGGTGTTAGAAACGTATAAAAAAGCCGGTAATATTACCGCGGGTTATAATATCATTTTTTCGATATGTGCCTGCGCGTATTTAGTTGCATGGCTTATAATGCATTTGTTAACGCCACGCATGAAGGTTGTGAAATTATAGTTACTATTTTTGTATACAAGTAAGATTTATTACATTGGTAAAATGTTAAGCACAGTGCAGTGGAGTTTGCTTAGCAGATAACCTATATGAATTTTAGCTCAATTACAATAAAGGATATCGCTACAGCGCTTAATCTATCGGTATCTACGGTTTCAAAGGCGTTGCGAGATAGTTACGAAATTAGCGAGAACACAAAAAAACTTGTAAACGAATACGCGCTGGAACACAACTACCGGCCAAACCCAATTGCGCAAAGCTTAAAGCAAGGTCATAGCAAATCAATAGGTATTGTTGTTTCTACAATAGAAAATCAATTTTTTTCGCAGGTAATTAATGGGATCGAATCTGTGGCTTATGAGGCTGGGTTTAACGTTATTATCACACAAACACACGAATCATATGATTTGGAGGTGAAGAACGTTGGCCACCTTACGCATCATTCTATCGATGGTTTATTAATATCCCTTTCTACCGAAACCAAGGATGTTGAGTACTTGCAAAAATTGCATCGCCAGGGTTTACCTATTGTGTTTTTTGACCGCATAAGCGATGAGATAGATACGCACAAAGTAATTTCCGATAATTTTAAAGGCAGTTACGATGCCACCCGCCACCTGCTTGATGCGGGATATAAACGCATTGCACATATTACCAATCCACCAAATATATCTATCACTAAAGAGCGTTTTGCAGGTTATCGCGAAGCATTGGAAGAGGCGGGTATGCCAATAGATGAAGAAATTATTGTTTACTGCCCGCATGGCGGCCGTGATATTGGCGAGGTAGAGAACGCTCTTACCCAACTGCTTTCGTTGAAGGATAAACCGGATGCTATCTTCACCACATCCGACAGGATAACCACCACTACGCTGTTCCTGCTTAACAAATTAAAGATCAGGATCCCCCAGGAAATAGCGCTGATCGGCTACACCAATACTACCCTTGCAGATGTATTAAACCCATCGCTCAGCTCTGTTTATCAGCCCGGGTTTGAGATGGGGCAAAAAGCTACCCAAAAGCTTTTAGAGCTTATTTTAACCAAAAGGCCGGTTCACGAATTTGAAACAATAGTATTGCCCACACAACTTGTTACGCGCGATTCTACCGCCCCAAAAACTCGATAGAAGCGAAGCCTGCAAATCTCCCCTTAGTGTTTTTAAGTGTTTCTGCCATAATGTGGGTTTAAACAGCGTTTATAAGGCATTAATATTGCGTAACTATCACGTAGCGAAAACGATGTCGTAAATAAATATTCCCAAATTATACGAACAGTAAGCTAACAAAGGTACTTTTGGTTAGTACAGTTATATACATACACCAATTATAAACGCTGTATCCTATTAATCACTTTTTTTAAAAATGAAACGTAAGCTGTTCGTTATTGTACTCTTCGTGTATTCAATTATTGCCGGGAAGGTAATGGCGCAAACTGTTGCCCTCGATTATTACTTTAACCACGAAATACATACAACCAAAGATGGCCAAAACAAAAGGTTTCATTATATGTGGGAGGATACCGCTAATTCGGGCTTTTCTATATGGGGCGATATTTTTAAATCGCAGGGTGCTAAGTTAACAAGTATAGAGGTTGCGCCTACAACACAAAGTCTTAAAGGGGTAGCCGTTTATATCATTGTAGACCCTGATAGCAAAAAGGAAAATCCATCGCCCAATTACATTCAAAAAGCCGACGCTGATAATATCGCGCAATGGGTTAAAGCAGGTGGCGTATTGGTACTAATGGCCAATGATAGCGCTAATGTAGAGCTGCAGCATTTTAATATACTTGCCGGCTGTTTCGGGATGCATTTTAATAACGATATGCAAAACCATGTTATTGATGATGCCCATTTTGAAGACGGCGCGGTATTAATAAATAACAACCCGGTATTTAAAATATCAAAAAAAGCTTTCCTGAAGGATGTTTGCAGCATTACGCTAACAGGTAAGGCAACAGCTATTTTAAAATCTCCGGCTGGCGCGACTATCGCCGCCATTACAAAATACGGCAAAGGGACTGTTTTTGCTGTAGGCGACCCCTGGTTGTACAACGAATATGTTAACGGACGGCTGCCTGCAGGTTTTGATAATGATAAAGCCGCCGCCGACCTTACAAAGTATCTTTTACTCCAAGTAAACCAATAAACCCAACCAATATAAACTAAACCCCAAAATCAATTT
Organism: Mucilaginibacter sp.; assembly: GCF_028288105.1. Taxonomy (GTDB): domain Bacteria; phylum Bacteroidota; class Bacteroidia; order Sphingobacteriales; family Sphingobacteriaceae; genus Mucilaginibacter. Next base: position 37,918 of record NZ_JAQBOI010000057.1, read on the forward strand.
ATGAAGCAAGAAAGAAAAAAGCCGTGATATAAGATACCGCTGATGCCAAACCCCGGCAGTATTTAAAAAAATCTGATTCTCTTATCGAAACAAAAAAACGCGATGAATAATCGCGGGGGAATCCTTTTGTCAAAAAATTGAAAAAACTTAATTCTTAACATATAAATATGAAGAATAGACTTCTACAAAAATCACTTAAAAAGTGTGTTGTTTTCACTGCCATATCCCTATTTGTGATGCTTGGCAGCGCATATGCACACATTAACAAACTGCGCCCGGCATGGAGTATCCCGGCTGATAAAACCGCGCCAAACAAACTTAAGGCAACCAAACAGGCAAAGATAACAGGTACTGTTACCGATGAGAAAAACCGGCCGCTGCCCGGTGTAAACGTTAGGGTTAAAGGCACAACCATAGGCGCCTCAACAGATGCAAATGGTAAATATACCATTGATGCAGAGCAGGGTGCCACACTGGTATTCTCGTTTGTTGGTTATGATAGCAAAGAGATAACCGTAGGCGCGAATACCGAATACAACATTCAGCTTTTGCCTAACTCAAAGGACCTTACCGAGGTTGTAGTAATAGGTTACGGCACACGTGCTGTTAAAGATGTAACTGGTGCTATCACCAGCGTTAAAGCAGATAAATTTGAAAATGATAACCCGACAAGTGTTGCCGATGTATTGCGCGGTTCGGTGCCGGGTATATCTGTAGCCCTCAATACATCTGCTAAAGGTGCCAAAATGGATGATTTCCAGGTTCGTGGAAAAGCGAGCCTCTCGGGTAATGTAAACCCGCTGATTGTTTTAGACGGGGTTATTTATTTTGGTGACATTGCAGATATCAACCCAAATGATATTGACAGGGTTGACGTTTTACGTGATCCAAGCGCACTTGCGGTTTACGGTGCGCAGGCTGCAGGTGGTGTTGTAGCAATTACCACCAAAAAAGGTAAAAAGGGCGGATCGGTGATTACTTTAAATGCTAATATGGGCATTGCGCAATTGCTGCAAAATCAAAAATATTACCAGGGAGAGGGATTCCTGAACTGGAGATCTGATGTTCAGCGGAGCGCTAACTCATCAAACCCAAGTTATTACTACAGCGACCCAAGGGCATTACCTGCCGGCGTAACTTTAGAACAGTTCCTGAATGGCGCAACCGGCGACCCGGTTACTATTTATCTGCAACGTTTAGGCTTATTCCCCAACGAGGTAACTAACTACCAAAATGGAAAGGTTACCGACTGGAGTAAACTGATATTCAGAAATGGAATGCGCCAGGATTATACTGCCAGTTTATCGGGCAGGGGCGATAATATCAGCTACTATTTCTCCGGTAACTTCACCAAAAATCAAAACCTTATACAAGGAGGTGATTATAACGATACCCGTTTTCGTTTAAATTTGGAAGGCAAGGCCGCTAAATTTTTAACACTTGGTGTTAACGCGCAGTATTCGGTGCGTGACGAGGGTGCCTCGGCGGCTTCTCTAAGCGGCCAATCTATAGACCGTACAGAGGCCGATTGGACGCAGATTATCAACTCATCGCCATACGGTGATTTTTACAATGCAGATGGTAGCCTACGCCGCATAGCTACTGATGACAGCGGTTTAAATCAGCGTAACCCTTTCCTGGGAAACAAGTACAACCAAAATGTGAATGTTCAGAATGTGTTGTTTTCAACCCTGTTTGCCAAGGTTGATCTGCCATTTGGCTTCAAATACACATTGAACTTTTCACCTCAGATAGAATCTTATCGCAATTTCTTTTACCGCCCGGTTGCCAATCCTAACGAGCTATCAGGTGGTACAGCCACCCGCACCATGGAGAATAGATATCGATATAACATTGATAACATACTTAACTGGAACAAAAGTTTTGGCGTACACAGCTTTGATGCAACATTCCTGTTAAACAAAGAAAAATACCAAACTTGGTATACCTCAGCCTCCAATACACAATTTAGTCCGAGCGATGCATTAGGCTATCATAGTATTGGTGCAGGTACCTTACCTATTGAGAACAGCGACGACCGTATATTTAATGCAGATGCGATAATGGGGCGTATCAACTACACGCTGATGGGTAAATATAATTTTACTTTCACTGCACGCCGGGATGGTTTCTCGCCCTTTGGTTTAAAAAAACCAAGGCAAAATTATACTAATGGTGCTGTTGCCTGGACATTTAGTGATGAGAAATTCTTTAAAACCAATTTCTTTAGCTGGCTAAACTATGGTAAACTGCGCTTTGGTTACGGCTCTAACGGTAACCGTTTATCAAGCGGTACGGCTGATCCAAGTTTGGCGCTTGCAACAATTGTTACCGGTAAATATCCAACTGTTACGCCGGGTGGTGTAGTAGTGAACAACAATAGCATCTTTGTAACCTCATTGCAAAATAATGACCTTACATGGGAGCGTACAACAGGTCCTAACTTGGGCTTAGATTTCGCTATCCTCAACAATCGTATCAATGGTTCGGTAGATATTTACAACCGCAAAACAACCGACTTAATTGCTAGCCGTTCATTAGTGGCCATTCAGGGCCTTTTTACACCAAATTTGTTAACCAATATTGGCGAGGTTAATAACAAAGGCATTGAGGTATTGCTTGAAGGTAAGATTATGCAAAGCAAAAACTTTAACTGGAATGCTACCGGTACTTTTTACCTGAACCGTAACAAAATTGTACACCTGTATGGCGAGTATCAAACCACAGATGCCAATGGCAATAACATTACTAAAGAAAATGATGACTTAGGTAATGGCTGGTTTATTGGCCACGATATTAATGCCGTTTGGGATTACAAGATACAAGGCGTTTGGCAAACACCAGAGGCTACCGAAGCCGCTAAATATGGCGCCAAACCAGGCGATTTTAAATTGCAGGATATGGATGGCGATTTTAAATTCACTAATGCTGATAAGCAGTTCCTGGGTTCTATCAATCCAAAGTTTAGCTGGTCGTTAAGAAACGAATTCAATTTATTTAAGAATTTCGATTTCTCTTTTATGCTGGTATCAAGCATTGGTCAATTAAGGCAGTTTAACCAGGCCACCAACAATGCAGGAAGCGTTGGTTACGGCCGTATGAACTCGTACGTGCTTCCATACTGGACACCTGATAACCCAATAAACGATTACGCTCGCTTAAATTCAGGTTCATCAGGCACAACCATTAACGTATGGCGTAAAGCATCATTTGTAAGGCTGCAAACTGTTTCATTGGGTTACACCTTTAGCCCGCAACTTATCAAACGTTTAGGCATGTCATCAGCCAAACTATTTGTTAACGCAACAAATGCAGCAGTATTTTCTGACTGGCCTTTGTGGGACCCGCAAAATAACGGGCCAACTCCAAGGTTCTTGGCAGCAGGTTTTAACGTGACTTTTTAAAGTATAAAGAGATTAGAATATGAAAAAGATTAATAGAAATATAATAGCCGGGCTTGCAGTTGCTGCAGTTTTTATCACCGGCGGATGTACAAAAAGAGGTGACCTGATACCGGAAGCCCCTTCAAAATTTACACCCGGTAATACACTCACTACACCGGCGGCTTTCAGGGCCGCATTGCTTAACCTTAACCTGAGTGTTAGGTTTGAATTTTTCGGAGATTCGGCGCCAATGTTAACGGAATCTATCTTTACAGATGCCGCGGTTGAGGGTACTACAGATAAAACTACCCCCGCACAAGACCTGAATATAAGGATCACACCAACGGCTAACCTTAACAGTGACGACTATAACAAAATTGGCCGTTACTGGCAGGTATGGTGGCAGGGCGTGCATGATGCAAACGTTATTATCTCAAGGATAGACTATGCAAAGTGGCCTTCTGCCGACGAAAGAGACAAGGTGTTAAGTGGTGCGTATTTCCACCGCGCATACAGGTATTATCGCCTGGTACACGAATTTGGCGATGTGCCTTTGGTATTAAAAGAAGAAACCGGTGTTAATATAGGGTATTTTACTACACAGCGCATGGTTATTCTGAAACAAATGAAAACTGACCTTGACTTTGCAGTAACCAAACTGGTTGATAATGGTAATAAAGGCGAGCCGTCAAAAGGCGCAGCTGCACACTTGCTCACCAAAATAAACCTTGCATTAGGTTTGTTTGATGATGCTATCGCATCTGCCAATATCGCTATAAACGGCCCTTATGCTTTAATGACCAATCGTTTTGGTATTGTTGCCGGCGATGCTACTAAAAACGTTGTTTGGGATCTGCACCGCCCCGAGAACAAATCTATCTCTGCAAACACAGAGGCATTATATGTAGTTATCGACCGCGAAACTTTAGAAGGTGCTACACCAAACGGTTCGCAGGTAATGCGTAATTGCGTACCTATGTGGCACAACGGAACTATACTTACACCGGGTGCATTAAAACCCGGTATTTCTGATAAAATAACAGAAGAATCGCCGCTTACTTTATGGTATGGACGTGGTATTGGCCGCTTACGTGGTACACCATACGCCACTAAATATATCTGGACAGATAACACCGACTTACGCCATGCAAAAGGTATGTGGATGGATATGACCGATCTGGTTTACAATCAACCCGCTCTTAAAACATCAGACCCGGCCTGGTATGGTAAACATTTGGAGCAATACACTTCATCAAATGTAAACCAGCGCTTCCTTAATGGTGCTAAGGATACTATCCGTGCATGGTTTGGCTGGCCACACTACAAAGTTTTCATCGGCTCGGGCCCTATAGCTGTTGATAAATGGTGGAGCCCACCGCGTGGTACAAATACAGATTGGTATGTATTCCGTTTGGCAGAAACGTACCTGTTACGCGCCGAAGCTTACTGGTGGAAAGGCCAAAATGCCCTTGCAATGGCCGATATCAATAAAGTACGCGCACGTGCCAATGCCCAACTGTTAACAGATGATAGCAAAGTAAATATTGGTACCATCCTTGATGAGCGCCAATGAGAGCTTTATTGGGAAGAGCCACGTAAAACAGAGCTTACCCGTATGGCCTATATTTTCGCACAAACAGGCAAGGCTGCTTATAATGGTAAAACTTATAATGTGGGAACGTTCTCTACCAACAATTT
>NZ_JAQBOI010000066.1 GCF_028288105.1 Mucilaginibacter sp.
GTACCCCAGTTCCAATGCCAGTGCCAGTTATAGTGTATCAGGTTATCTTTATAAGGCTTGCGTGGCGCATATCCCTGCCATAAATCGTAATTTAAATTTGAAGGCACAGGTATCACCTTCCCCACACCAATTGATTTACGATTATTTACATACCAGCCTCTTGCAAAATATGCCCTGCCAATAATGCCGCTATGCAGTTCGGCCACCATCTTTTGTACATTATCAAACGAACGGCGCTGGCTCCCCATTTGTACCAACCTATTATATTTGGCAGCGGCGGCTATAGCCATTTCACCTTCGTGTGGGTTATGGCTGCAGGGCTTTTCTACATACACATGCTTACCTGCCTGGCAGGCCAGTATGGTTGCAGGTGCATGCCAGTGATCGGGCGCGGCAATTACTAACGCATCCAGATCTTTTTTCTCCAGCAGCTGGCGTATATCAGCAATTCCGGTTGGTTTTTTGCCAGTTATCTTTGCTATATCGGCAATACATTTGGCCATAGCAATGCTATCTACATCACATATATAACCTATCTCTACATCGGGCAAAGCAGCCAGTTTTTGCGCCAAAAAAGCGCCCCGGCTGTTAACACCCATTATACCTATCACCACCTTTTTATTGGGCGAACCTTTATAAATAGCGGCGTTTGCAATACTTGAGCCTATTAAAAAACTGGTGCCTGTAACAGCCACATTTTGAATAAATTTTCTGCGTTGCATAATAAAAATAGGTATTAGTGATGTATTAGCACAATAATTGGTAACGGCTAATTTAGTATTTAATACCTAAATTTCTTTTTGATAGCAATTTTATTACATAACGTTTTTACTTAGTTCTCTTAAAAAGGAAACACATAAACTACGATATGACAATCGCTTAAAATAAGGGTTACATGTATGTAACATAAATATTATTTTGCCGTCTTAAATCAAATAAAAACTAATAATTTAGCTTTTATTATGCACGCATATCAAAATCCAAACTAAAGTATATATGAAAACTCTTTACGCTGCCGTACTGATAGGTAGCATTAGCGCTTGTGCCCTAAGCACTGCTGTAGCGCAGACCGCCCCACCGGAAGACCCTGCTTTAAAGATCTACCGGGAAACCACACCAAAAATAAATGACCTGGTACACACTAAGCTTAATGTACGTTTCGATTATAAGAAACGCTATATGTATGGTAAGGAATGGGTTACTTTAAAGCCACATTTCTACGCTACCGACTCGTTACGTTTAGATGCGCAGGGCATGGATATAAAAAATGTATCTATTGTAAAAGCCGGCAAAAACACACCACTTAAGTTTACATATGATAGCCTTACCATCAACATTAAACTTGATAAGGTTTATCGTAACAACGAAAGCTATACCGTTTATATTGATTATACATCAAAACCAAATGAGCTTAAAGCAACCGGCAGCGCTGCTATAACCGATGCTAAAGGTTTATACTTTATTAACCCTGACGGTACCGAAAAAGATAAGCCTACCCAGATCTGGACACAGGGCGAAACCCAAAGTTCATCGGCATGGTTCCCTACCATTGATAAGCCTAACCAAAAAACTACCGACGAGATCATCATGACCGTCCCTAAGAAGTACGTTACGCTATCAAACGGTCGTTTAGCTTCGCAAAAGGTTAATGCCGATGGTACCCGTACTGATACCTGGAAACAAGAATTGCCACACTCGCCATACCTGTTTATGATGGCTGTTGGTGATTTTAAAATAATTAAAGACACCTGGAAAGGTAAAGAGGTAAGTTATTACCTGGAGCCTAAATATGCCCCTTACGCTAAGGATATATTCGGTTTTACGCCAGAGGTTATTGATTTTTACTCTAAAACCTTAGGTGTTGATTATCCGTGGAATAAATATTCTCAGATAGTTGTTCGCGATTACGTGAGCGGTGCTATGGAAAACACCAGCGCTACCCTGCACGGCGAATATGTACAAGCTACAAAACGTGAGCTTATTGATGCTTACTTTAGCCAGGGCCGCAGCACTATTGTACACGAGCTTTTCCACCAATGGTTTGGTGATTATGTTACTGCCGAAAGCTGGAGCAACCTAACCGTTAACGAATCATTTGCTGATTTTAGCGAAACCCTTTGGGCCGAGCATAAATATGGAAAAGATGCCGGTGATGCACACATTTATGATGACAGACAAAATTACCTAAGCCAGCCAGAGCTTAAAACTAAAGACCTGGTACGTTTCCACTACAAAGACAAGGAAGATGTATTTGATGCCGTAACTTACCAAAAAGGTGGTAGCATATTATACATGCTGCGCAACTACCTTGGTAATGCTGCTTTTTACAAGGGCTTAAACATTTATCTAAAAGCAAACGCGCTTAAAAACGGCGAGGCACACCAATTGCGTTTAGCAATGGAAGAAGCCAGTGGCCGCGATTTAAACTGGTTCTTTAACCAATGGTATTTTGGCGCAGGCCACCCGATATTGAACATTACCTACAAATGGGATGATGCTACCAAAACCCAAACCGTTTATATGAACCAAACACAAGACGGTAATGCCTTCATTTTACCGTTAGCTATTGATGTTTACGCTGATGGCAAAATGGATCGTCGTAAATTTTGGATCCGCAACAAGGCAGATAGCCTGGTATTCCACTCGGCAACAAAACCAAGCCTGGTAAACGTTGATGGTGATAAAATGCTGTTAGTTAAAAAAACAGATAATAAATCAATTGATGAATTTACATTCCAATATTTTAACGCGCCGCTATTCCTTGACCGCTTTGAAGCTATCAACGCTGCTGCAAAACAGCAGACAAATGCCGGTGCCCGCAAGGTAATTATTGCTGCGTTAAAGGATAAGTATTATGAGCTGCGTATCAAGGCCATTAAAGCTGCAGATATGACCAATGACGATGTACGCAATGCTGCCGTACCGGTATTGGTTAGCCTGGCACAAACCGATGAGAACACATTGGTAAGGGCTGCTGCCATTACGTCTTTAGGTAAACTAAAAGCAGCTGGCAATAGTAATATATTTAAGGATGCATTAAAAAGCCAATCGTACGCTATACAAGGTGCTGCTTTAACCGCGTTGGGTTTACTTAACCCTGCAGATGCATTAACCTTAGCTAAAACTTACGAGAAAGACAGCGAAGGCGCTTTAAAACAAGCTATACTGGTTACTTATGCCACAAGCGGCAGTGATGACCAATACGATTATGTATACAAAGCATTTACCGAAGGCCAGCCACAAACTCAGTTTAATATCATGAAGAAATTTGCTGATTTTACGGGCCGTATTAAAAGCTCTGAGCAGGCACAAAAAGGCATAAAAGCGATTGCCGATTTTGGTACCAAGTACAAAAAATATGGTGTTGCCCCACAGGTAGTAACTATATTGGCCGGCATAAAAACCGATCGTGCTAAATTAAACGATACAGCATCAATTGCTACTATTGATAAAGCTACTGTTGAGCTTCAAAAAGCCGAGTAGTCTATCAGGATATAACAGGAAGCCTCTCCATTACGGAGAGGCTTTTTTTGTGTTATAAAACCAAATATTGGATACAAATCACATATTTGTATTAATAAACCAGGAAAATGAGTCAATTAGTTGATACTGCAAACCGCAAGGCCTTACATGCATTATTGCTTCAGCTTAATGTTGATACCAAACCACTTTGGGGTAAAATGACACCTCAGCAAATGATCGAGCATTTAATAGAAAACGTTCAATATGCTAACGGCACATTAATACCTACCTGCGATCGCCCTGAAGACGTAGCTTACAAGGCCAAACAACTTAGCATTTACACCGATGTGCAAATACCCAAAAACTTATTTTTAGGGCCACTGCCCGATGAATATTGTTATGCTGACCTGCAAACAGCCATTGAACAGTTAATGACTGATCTGCAAATTTTTGACCAATATTTTAAAACTCCGGGCACCACTGCCATACACGGCGGTTTTGGCCCAATGGACTATAACGAATGGGTTATTTGGCATAGTAAACATTTCACGCATCATTTAAAGCAGTTCGGCTTACTTGAAGGCTAAATGTTAAATTAAACAATTTAACATTTACGGTATTCATCTTAAATACAATTAATTGTAACTTAGTGTGAACCAAAACACTTATGAAAAAGTTACTGTTATTTATAGCCCTGTTTATCAGCGCCGGTCAATTGATGGCGCAGAAAGCAACCGTAGCACCATTTGATAACACACTTGGCGGTAAATTAACTCAGCCTTTTAAAGCGGACAGCGCCTGGCGCAGCATCCCACCAACTATATCAACCGATAAATTCTTTAAACAACCGGATATCGACATCAATAAAATTGAGCTGGATAAGAAATTCCAGAATATGCTAAGTGCAAATAGCAGAACATACAATATGCCTGTTATAAAAACACAAGGTTACTCTAAAATGCCGGTAATAAAATTGGAAGGTAATTCAAAGATGCCTATTGTAGGCAAAAACCCCGGCAAAGGCAAAACGGATGTTAAGGTGATCCCTTAACCTTAAAAATCTTTATTTAACAATTTTTCTAACTCAGCAAAGCTGATATCCATTTTGATACGGCCTTGTTTGGCATATGAGATCTCGCCTGTTTCTTCTGATACAATAATGGCTGTGGCGTCATTAGCTTCGGTAACACCAATGCCTGCGCGGTGGCGTAAACCGAACTGAGCGGGGAGGTCGGCCTTTTCGGTAACGGGCAGTATGCAACTGGCCGATTTTATTTTATTCTCTGATATCACCACAGCTCCATCATGCAGGGGACTGTTTTTTTGGAAGATACTTTCCAGTATCCGTTTAGATATCTTGGCATCCAGCACTTCGCAGCTGTTCTGGTAAAATTGCTCGTCGTAATACTTGGCGAAAACTATTAAAGCCCCGGTACGGGTTTGTTTCATGCTTTTGCAGGCATCTATAATAGGTTTAATACGGGCAAAGTTATTCTTTTCGGTCTCGGCCTTACCAAAAAAATAACGCCACCAAGCTTTGTTACGTTGTAAAGAGGCATTTTTACCCATTAATAATAAAAACCGGCGTATTTCCTGCTGAAACAAAACAATAACTGCTATAATGCCTACATCTGCTACTTTCTTAAGTATGCCGGCCAACAACGGCATTTTTGATTCAGGAACGATAAAAAACAGTACGTAGATTATTGCCAATCCAATAAAAATATTGGCAGCAATAGTACCCCTTATCAGATTGTATAACTGATAAATAATAACTGCCAATAGAATTATGTCTAATATGGCAAAAGGGGTTACCTTAAGGCTGCTAAAATCAAAAGATGGCATGTTACGAAGTTAATAAGTTTCCGTTAACATCATTATTTGGGGAATGTAAATTATTATGACCCTTATTTATTACGCTCGGTAGTAAAACGCACTAATTGCTCCAGCCCTGTTTTGGCCTCGCCCGCAGGGAAGGTATCTAATATGGCAAATGCCTCTTCCTGGTATTTCTTCATTTGGGTTTCAGAGTATTCAAGCCCGCCTTTTTCTTTAACAAAGTTGATGATCTCGGTTATCTTTTTAGGATCGTCGTTATGGTTTTTCACCAATTGTATCATCCGTTTTTTCTCGCTGCTCTCGCTGTTGTTTAATGCGTATATCAGCGGCAGCGTAACCTTCTTTTCTTTGATATCGATGCCAAGCGGTTTACCTACATCATCGGTACCAAAATCAAACATATCATCTTTTATCTGGAAGGCTATGCCTATCTTCTCGCCAAATAAGCGCATTTTTTCAATGGTCTCGTCATCAGCATTGGCCGATGCCGCACCACATGCGCAGCAAGAGGCAATTAATGAAGCTGTTTTTTGGCGGATAACCTCGTAGTAAACGGTCTCGCTGATATCCATCCTGCGTACCTTTTCTATCTGCAGCAACTCGCCTTCGCTCATTTGCTTTACCGCTTCAGATACTATTTTAAGTAATTTGAAATCGCCATTATCTATAGAAAGCAGCAAGCCTTTACTCAGCAGGTAATCGCCTACCAAAACAGCTATTTTATTTTTCCATAAAGCGTTGATAGAAAAAAAGCCGCGGCGTTGGTAAGAGTTATCCACCACATCATCGTGGACAAGTGTGGCAGTATGCAGCAGTTCAACAAGAGCGGCACCGCGATGGGTAGATTCGTTTATCCCCCCGCAAATAGTGGCCGAAAAAAATACAAACATAGGCCTTATCTGCTTGCCCTTACGTTTTACAATATAGTGTGTAATACGATCAAGCAAGGGTACTGAGCTTTGCATAGAAGTTTTGAACTTCTCTTCAAAAACATCAATTTCTGCAGCAATAGGTCTTTTAATTTCGTTGATGTTCAGCATCTAAAACAAACCGCCATTTTATGCAATTACCTTACCTGGCAATCAGCAGCAAACATAAGCTTTAAAAAATATATATGCATAAACACCTAATATTTTTACCGTGATTAAACCTTTGCTGCATTTTACGCTCTATTATAATAAGTTAGTAATAACTATATATAAGTTTAGTTTTTGTGAGTTAAAGTTTTCGTTTTAAAGCGGAGCCCCAAAGGTTCCGCTTTTTTTTGCTAAAAACCCCATAATTGCCTAATGGTTTAATTTATGCCAACAGTTGTTGAAAAGCTGATGGGTTTACTCCTCCTATCTCCTATAATTATGGCTTGATAACAATAACAAGCAATATTATGAGAAAGATCATCAACCGAATTTTACTTACCTGTATTACAATTATGCCGATAACCTTAATGGCGCAAAACACCATAAACCCCGGCGATACAATTATACATTACCAATACCTAAAAAATCAGAATGTGTTTCATAAGCTTTGCTGGCTTGATAAAAACGGCAAAGTATTGCAAGAAGCAGTTTTAAACCTTATTACCAGGATAGATACGGTTAAACATACCTTAACTTATATACAATTAAGAAACGATGCCAAAAAAGATTCGAGCGTAAGCACATACCCGGGTTTAAAGCCGTTATACATGCTATCAAGGGCGGGAACAGATATAACCCGTTATGATTATAGCGAAGGCCACAATATACAAATCCATACCGAGCAAAAAGGCAAAGCTAATTATGATGGCGTATTTACTATGCCTGATGCTTATTTTGATTCTTTTTTAAGTGAGTACATTTTAGGGGCGTTACCTATAGAGAAACTTAAACCACTGCAATTTGAAGTTTACCAGGGCGATACTAAAAAGAATGGCACCATACAGATCACTAAAATAATGACGGATGTATTGCTCATGCCCAACGGAAACAATACGCCCGTATTTGTGCTGAACATGAAAAACGGTGGTTATGAGTTTTTGGTTTATATAGATCAAAGATCGAGGCAGATTTTAAAAACTGCATTTGCTTTACCAGGGGGCGGTTATTTTACTAAATCACTTATTTAATGTAAAATGCGTTAGGCCTTCAGTAATAAAGGTTATTATTTTACCTTTGCAATCCTCAAAATACCCGGAGAGGTGTCTGAGTGGTCGAAAGAGCACGCCTGGAAAGTGTGTATACGCCAAAAGTGTATCGAGGGTTCGAATCCCTCCCTCTCCGCTGAATGTCCTGGCTTAATGCCGGGGCATTTTTTTTTAGCGTGGACATTAAAAAAAATCTGCGGTTAAGCGTCCTCCGCTTGTCCGGGCGGGGGGAACATAAAATTTTCATTTCAAAATTGCTGGTAGTAAATAATAGCGCACTATATTTATCACCCTGTGAAGTACTTCAATTATATTTCAAAAAGAGTATTATTATTCCGTTAGATAAGTCACCTAAGTCCGTGTAAGAGTCTTTAGCAAAAAAAAGTATCATGAAAAAATGCATAATCATCATTTTTCTCCTTATTGCAACAAATATTGCTTTTGGCCAAATACCAATTGACAGTATAAGAGCGATCATTAAGCAGGAAGTTGCCAACAAAAGAAGCAAAAGTATCATCGTTGGGATCGTAAATTCAAATAGCAGGCAAATATTCGCGGAAGGTAAAATAAGTGATAGCGATCCCAGGCTTCCGGATAGCAATACAATTTATGAAATTGGGTCAATTACAAAAGTATTTACTTCGTTGCTATTGGCAGACATGAGTTTAAAACAACAACTAAATCTTGACGATCCAATCTCCAAATTCCTTCCAAAAAGAGTAAAAATACCGAAAAGAAACGGAAAAGAAATTTCGTTACTTAGCTTATCAACACACAGGTCGGGAATGCCACGTTTTCCATACAATGTTGACCCGAAAGATTTAGACAAGCCATATATTGATTATACCGTAAACAAGTTATACCAGTATGTTTCAAATTTTGAACCTCCCTATGATATTGATTCAAAGTGGCGCTATTCAAATGTGGGCTACGGGTTATTAGGCAATATATTGAGCTTAGTTGCGAAAAAGGATTTTGAGGCGTTACTAACTGAAGAAATTTGTAAGCCACTAAATATGAATAATACCACTATTTCATTAACGGCAACACAAAAATCAAATTTGTCGGTAGGGCACACGGAAACAGGAGTTCCGGTAGGCCTAACAGATTTGGGCGCCATAGATGCGGGCGGCGCTTTGCGTTCAACTGTAAACGACCTCCTTACTTTCGCTGAAGCCAATATGGCCTTAATTAAATCAAGTTTGCTACCGGCTATGGAGCTCTCCCATGTGCGGCGGGCAAAAAAAGACGGGGATGATACTTACACTACAATGGGTTGGACCCTCACGAATGAGGGTTTACTCTTTAAAGATGGTGGAATGCCTGGGTATTGCAGTTTTTTGGGGATAGATAAAAAAAATAAAATTGGGATAGTTGTTTTGTCCAACTCAAGCAATCCTGTAACAGATATTGGCCGGCATATCCTTGATTCTGTTCATAAAATTCAGCCATATCGTTATCCATGGGCTTTATTGGACACACTAAGGGCAACCACTCGAAGGAAAAGTGTTGATTCCGCAATTGCATTATATCAGCAGCTCAAATCATCAAAAAACACCTCGTTTATTTTTAATGAAAATCAACTCAATTATTTAGGCAATGAATTGAGGAGGGATAAAAAAATAAGAGAAGCCCTAAAGATCTTCGAATTAAATTCGAAGGAATATTCACAATCCACGCTGGCATATGAAAGTTTAGGAGAAACCTTTAAACGGAATAATAATAAAGAAAAAGCTATTAAATGTTTTGAAAGAGCATTTGAATTAGACCCCCAAAATCCTCATTGGACTTACATACTTGATAAGCTTAAGTACGCTGAAAGGAGGAAAAATAGTCGCTAACATTTAATTTATTTAAAGCTGCAAAATCACCTAATTCCATCAATAATAAAGGCCACCTACTATTAGTAGATGGCCTTTATTATAACCTGTAAAAATCAGCTTACGCTGCGTGTTGGCCGGGTTTGTACCCTCCTGCCGTGGTACGAAATGCAACATTAAGGCGGTTGTAGGTATTAATGGCTATAACCCCCATTGTCAGATCTATCAATTCTTCTTCAGAAAATTGGGCCCTTGCCTGTTCGTAAACGGCATCGCTAACACGGCTTCCAATAATGTCTGTAACATCTTCGGCCCAGGCAAGCGCGGCGCGTTCACGGTCGGTATAAAAGGGGGCGTCGCGCCAGGCATTTAAACCATAAAGGCGTTGTTCTGTTTCTCCTTTTACCCGCAGATCTTTTGAGTGCATATCCAGGCAATAAGCGCAGCCATTAATTTGCGATACTCTAAAATAAATTAAATTTAAAAGGGATTGCTCAATTGTTGATTTTGCCAGATACCCTCCTAATCCGTATAACGACTTTATTGCGTTTTGGCCTTTTTCGAAAACATTAATTCGTTGTTCCATGGTGTTTACTTTAATTGTTATAAATATTTGAATCACCCTTATGACGAATGGTCTCACAGAAATTGGACAAAAATTAAAAGATATAAAAAGAGAGCACTGGGGGTAACAAGGTACTAAAACTAAGAATTTCTTATATTTACTTGTCACAACAAACCCAGATTTTCGTTATCTGATAAGAAGTTGAATTTTCAAATCATTGCGCATACCGCTACCTTGCAAGTTGTTTAAAATGAACAATATTATCCTGATCATAACCGCCACATCTACCGCTTTAATAGCCGGTTTATTTTATGCCTATACCTGTTCGGTAAATATAGGATTGGGGCGCCTGCCCGATAGGGAATACCTTGCCGCTATGCAAAACATTAACAGCGCCATACTTAACCCATTATTCTTTTTAAGTTTTATGGGCACATTGGTATTACTGCCGGTAAGCGCATGGGTCAATTATGAACAATCATTATCCGGCCGATTTTTGCTGCTGCTTATCGCCGCGGTATTATATGCCATTGGGGTGTTTGGCGTAACCATGTTCGGTAACGTTCCTTTGAATAATAAACTGGCAGGCTTCGATCTGAAGTCGGCAACCGTTGATGATATTGCCAGCCAACGCCTAAGTTTTGAGCGGCCATGGCTGCTGTTACATAACATTCGTACCATTGCCTCTGTAGCTTGTTTAGTACTGGTAATAATAGGCTGCATCTATAGATCCGAATAATTTAATTGCTATTTTCATATCTAAAGCATCTCCCGACTTATGTAACAATCATTATACTTTAGCCAGTGTTACCAAACTGTTAATTTGCTTTATCTTGGTGTTTTCAAATAACAAACTGAAAAACGATTTTTATTAGAATATGAACAGATATTTACTAACGGTAACGGCTTTTGCATTAGCGCTTAGCGCAAATGCCCAGCAAAGCGCCCCGGTAACCGCTAAAGATTACGAACATGCCGAAAGCTTTTTAAGCTACAATACCGACCCTTTTATTGACCGTGCCAGTGTTAGGCCAAACTGGCTTGCCGGCGATAAGTTTTGGTACCGCGTTTCAACAGCGCAAGGCAACGAATTTATATTGGTTGACCCTGTTAAAAAAACACGTACCGCCGCTTTTGACTCGCAAAAACTTGCCGATGCGCTTTCGGCTGCTGCTGGTAAAAAATATGATGCCAATAAATTGCCTTTCCAAAGCATAAATTATTCTGTCGATGGCAAATCGGTTTTGTTTACTGCTGATGGCAAAAAATGGAGCTACAACCCGCAAACAAACCAGGTAACCGAAGATACATCTAAAGCAGTGGAAGCTAAGGCACCTGTTCTTACAGGCCGCGCTGCCAGAGGTGGCGGTAACGAAGTATTCTCGCCGGATGGCAAACGTGCCGCTTTCATCAAAAACTACAACCTGTGGATGCGCGATGTTGCTACCAACAAACAAATCCAACTAACTACCGACGGCATTAAGGACTTTGGTTATGCTACGGATAACGCCGGCTGGACCACCAGCGACAGGCCTATCGTATCATGGTCGCCTGATTCAAAAAAAATTGCAACTTTTCAGCAGGATCAGCGCAATGCCAGCGATATGTACCTGGTTACAACCAATGTGGGCAAACCAAAACTCATGGCATGGAAATATCCCCTGCCGGGTGATAAAGAGATCATTACCATACAAAGGGTAATTGTTGATGTAGATAATGCAAAAGTTATCCGCTTTAACATAGCGCCAGATCCGCACCGCGCCACGCTGAGCGATGATATATCAAGCAGCGGTACATTTGATGATGCTGATTGGAAAGATGATGGTTCTGAGTTCGCGTTTGTATCTACCTCACGTGATCATAAGAACGAGAAATTCCGCATAGCAAATGCCCAAACCGGCGCCGTGCGCGATGTATTTGAAGAAACTGTAAAAACACAATACGAATCTGGCTGGGGTGCTATTAACTGGCGCTACCTGCCTGCTTCAAAAGAGATCATCTGGTTCTCGGAGCGTGATAACTGGGGGCACCTATATCTTTACGATGCCACAACCGGCAAAGTAAAAAATCAAATCACCAAAGGTAACTGGGTAGTTACCAAACTGCTTAAAGTTGACGAAAAAACCCGCACACTTTACTTTGTGGCAGGTGGCCGCGAGCCGGGCAACCCATACTTCTCTCACCTGTACAAAATCAATTTTAACGGCAAGGGCTTAACCTTGCTTACGCCCGAAGACGGTAACCATACCGTTACTTTCTCGCCTGACGACAAGTACTTTGTTGACAGCTACTCAAAACCTGATGTTGCACCCGTTATCGTTCTGCGCGATATGAACGGCAAATTGTTATCAACCTTAGAAAAAACAGATATATCAAGATTAGTAGCAACCGGCTGGAAAGCACCTACCCCTGTTAAGCTTAAAGCACACGATGGCACTACCGATATTTATGGCCTGGTGTTTACACCAACCAAGATGGATGCTAATAAGAAATATCCGGTTATTGATTACATCTATCCGGGCCCGCAGGGTGGTGGTGTTGGCAGCTGGTCGTTCGCGGCATCAAGAAACGATCATCAGGCATTGGCCGAACTGGGCTTTATTGTAGTAGTAATAGAAGGCACCAGCAACCCGCTGCGCTCAAAAAGCTTTCATGATATGAACTATGGTAACATGGGTGATAATACCCTGCCCGATCAAATAACAGGCATTAAACAATTAGCTGCTCAATACCCTATCGATACTACCAAAGTTGGTATATGGGGCCATTCGGGCGGTGGTTTTGCTACCGCGGCGGCAATGTTCCGCTATCCCGATTTCTTTAAGGTGGGCATCTCAGAATCGGGCAACCACGAGAACCGCAACTACGAGGATGATTGGGCCGAACGCTATAACGGCCTTGTAGAAAATTCAGACTATGATGCCCAGGCTAATCAGAATTTCGCTAAAAACCTGAAAGGTAAACTAATGCTTGCGCATGGCATGATGGATAACAACGTGCCGCCATACAATACACTGCTGGTAGTTGAGGCTCTTGAGAAAGCCAATAAAAGCTTCGACCTGGTGATATTCCCTAACAGCCCGCATGG
>NZ_JAQBOI010000072.1 GCF_028288105.1 Mucilaginibacter sp.
TATATTCTACCGCCGACCGCGACAGCCTGCACGTGCGCTTTGCCGACGAAGCCGTTTGTATTGGCCCGCCCCCCAGCCGCGATTCTTATCTGAATATCCCGAATATCATTTCGGCTGCCGAAGTAACTAATGCCGACGCGATACACCCGGGTTATGGCTTTTTATCAGAAAATGCCAAATTCTCGGCTATCTGTGCCGAATACAATATTAAATTTATTGGCGCCACTGCCGACCAGATCAACGCCATGGGCGATAAGGCTTCGGCCAAGGCAACCATGAAAAAGGCCGGCGTGCCCTGCATCCCCGGTTCTGAAGGTTTGTTAGAGAGCGTTAAGCAAGGTATCGAGATCGCTAAGAAAATCGGTTACCCGGTGATATTAAAAGCTACTGCCGGTGGTGGTGGCCGCGGTATGCGTATTGTTTGGAAAGACGAAGAATTTGAAAATGCCTGGGATAGTGCCCGTGCCGAATCTGGCGCAGCCTTTGGTAACGATGGCCTATACCTTGAAAAATATGTTGAAGACCCGCGCCACATCGAGATACAGGTAGTGGGCGACCAGTATGGCAAAGTTTGCCATTTATCTGAACGCGATTGTTCTATACAACGCCGTCACCAGAAACTGGTAGAAGAAGCGCCGTCTCCTTTCATGACAGATAAGCTGCGCAAAAAAATGGGCGAAGCTGCTATTAAAGGGGCAAAAGCTGTTAAATATGAAGGTGCCGGTACGGTAGAGTTTTTGGTTGATAAAAATCGCAACTTTTACTTTATGGAAATGAACACCCGTATCCAGGTAGAACACCCGGTTACCGAAGAGGTGATCAACTTCGACTTAATAAAAGAACAAATAAAGGTTGCTGCGGGTATCCCCATATCAGGCAAAAACTACGAGCCAACAATGCATGCCATTGAGTGCCGTATAAACGCCGAAGATCCTGCAAACAACTTCCGCCCTTCACCGGGTAAAATAACAAACTTCCACTCGCCGGGTGGCCATGGTGTACGTGTAGATACGCATGTTTACAGCGGATACGTTATCCCGCCAAACTACGATTCGATGATTGCTAAGGTTATTTGCATGGCCCAAACCCGCGATGAGGCGTTGGCAACTATGGAGCGTGCTTTAAGCGAATTTGTTATTGAAGGTGTTAAAACAACAATTCCATTCCATTTAAAATTACTGCAGGATCCTAACTTCCGTGCGGGTAATTTTACTACCAAGTTTATGGAAACCTTTGTTTATTAATATTTTTGTAATCTTCACGATACAATATAACGTAAATAGTATTCCGGCGTTAATGCTGAAAACAGGTAATGAGCGATAACAAACTAATAAAAGCAATAAAAGAGAAGGGCCAGACAATGGAGGCCGAAATGTCGTTCTTTGATCACCTGGAAGCTTTACGATGGCACCTGGTGCGGTCGGCCATTGCTATTGTTATTTTCACCGCCGGGGCGTTCTATTTTTACGACTTTATTTTTGATACCATTATTATGGGGCCCAGTAAGCCAAGCTTCTGGACGTACCGTATGCTGTGTAAACTGGGCGAATACCTGCATCGCGATGGCTTTTGTATCAATAAGATCAATATCAGCCTGCTTAATACCGAAATGGCCGGGCAGTTTACCCTGCAGATCAATTCGGCGCTACTTATTGGTATAACTCTTGGCTTCCCTTACCTGTTGTGGGAAATATGGCGCTTTATTAAGCCAGCCCTGCACGAAAAAGAACGCAAAGCAGCAAGTGGCTTTGTTATTTATGCTACATTTCTTTTTATTATAGGCGTATTATTTGGCTATTATGTAATTACGCCGGAGTCAATAAATTTTCTTTCCAGCTATACCATTAGCCCTACTATAGAAAATAAGTTTTCTGTTGATTCTTACCTGTCATCCGTAGCCACTTTAACACTGGCAACCGGGATAGTATTTGAGTTACCTATACTGGTATATGTGCTGTCATCGTTAGGCGTGCTTACCGTTAAATTTATGCGCGAGACCAGGCGTTATGCTGTGGTTGTGATACTGATCATAGCAGCTGTAGTTACCCCAACACCCGATATGATGACCATGACCGTGGTGAGTATCCCTTTATTCATTTTATACGAAGTGGGTATATTGGTTGCCGCCGTGGTTGAAAAACGTAAGAAAGCAAGAGAAGCTGCTCTTTAATAAGCGCATCTGTTCAATTCTAACAAAATCTTTACCTTCGTCAACACAATAAATATTATAAATTTGAGATGATGAAAAAAGGGTTAAAGATTGCTATTGGTGCAGATCATGCGGGGTTCGATTTAAAACAAGCCATACTGGGCATGTTTGATGATATTACTTTTAAAGATTTTGGTACTTATTCTACAGAATCTGCCGATTATCCCGATTTTGCCCATTTGGTAGCCAACGCTGTTGAAGCCGGAGAGGCCGATTTTGGTTTCCTGCTTTGTGGTAGCGCCAACGGTGTTGCCATGACAGCCAATAAACACCAGGGCATCCGCGCCGCCTTATGCTGGAAAGCAGATGTAACCATCCCGGCGCGTACCCACAACGATGCAAATGTACTTTGCATCCCGGCCCGCCACGTATCTACCGCCGAGGCTAAAGAAATAATAGAAATATTCCTGACCGAAGAATTTGAAGGCGGGCGCCATGCAACCCGCGTTAATAAAATAGGCTGCTAACAAACTAATTAAACCAACAATAAATTTCAATGAAGAAATTATCATTATGGATCACGGGGCTTGCCATTAGCGCAACAGCCTGTGCCCAGCAAAACCCAACAGCGCTTAAGTACGGCAATGTTATTAACGCTACCGATGCTAAAAAGCACTTGAGCATACTTGCATCTGACGAATTTGAAGGTCGCGAAACCGGTAAACCAGGCGCCGAAAAAGCAGCGAATTACATAGCTGCCGAATTTAAAAAATTAGGCCTGCAGGCTCCCGTAAATGGCTCATACTTTTTAGATGTGCCTTTAACAGAAAACGCGCTTAAAATAACTACATTCAGTGTTAACGGGCAAGCCTTTACCAACTGGAAAGACTTTTTTATGCCGGGTTCATTCGCTGATAAAAATATAACTGCAAATGATATTGTTTATGTTGGTTATGGTACAGCAGCCGAATTAGAAGGTGTTGATATCACCGGTAAAATAGTTTTATTAATAAACGAAGACAAACCTGAAGAAGGTAAAAAAACAAATACAAGTTACCGTGCAACCGCGCAACGCCAAGCTATTTTGAAAGTTATCCGCGAGAAAAACCCTGCGGCTATCTTAGGTGCCAATGGCGAATTAGGCCCTTTGCTTAAACGCTTTGGTGGCAGTGCAGGCGGTGCCAGCATATCAATTAAAAAAGAAACTGTTGCAAACCCATTGGCCCCATTGTTTAACATTACAACGGCTATTGCCGATGCCTTGGTTAAGCCTACAGGTAAAACCTATGAAGAGTTAAAGGCTGCTACTGCAACTGCAAAACAAACACAGGTTATAAAAACCCCCGCTGCTATCGCTTTCAATACCGAAAAGAAAGATGTTAAAGCGGTTGACGTTTTAGGCTTTATGCCAGGTTCTGACCCTAAACTGAAAAGTGAAGTTTTAGTATTCTCTGCCCACTATGACCACATTGGTTTGGTTACAAAACCAGGCGCTACAGATAAAGTGAACAACGGTGCTGATGATGATGGCTCTGGTACCACAGGTATCCTGGAAATTGCCCGCGCGTTTTCGCAAGCTAAAAAAGATGGTAAAGGCCCACGCCGCAGTGTGTTGTTTTTGGGTAACGTAGGCGAAGAAAAAGGTTTGTTAGGTTCTGAGTGGTATACAGATCATCCTGTTTATCCTTTGGCTAACACCATTGCCGACTTAAACATCGATATGATCGGTCGTGTTGGTGAAGAATACATTGGCAAGCCAGATTCTGCAAACTATGTATATTCAATTGGTTCGGCTATGTTAAGCACCGATTTGCATAAAATTGGCGAAGCGGCTAACGCAACTTATACCAAAATGAAACTGGATTACAAATATGACGATCCTAACGATCCAAACCGTTTCTACTACCGTTCAGATCATTATAATTTTGCCCGTTACGGCGTGCCTATTATATTCTACTTTAACGGTGTACACGCAGATTACCACGCCCCTGGCGATGA
Organism: Mucilaginibacter sp.; assembly: GCF_028288105.1. Lineage (GTDB taxonomy): Bacteria > Bacteroidota > Bacteroidia > Sphingobacteriales > Sphingobacteriaceae > Mucilaginibacter. Next base: position 4,148 of record NZ_JAQBOI010000072.1, read on the forward strand.
AGTAAGCAAAATTAACTTCCCGTTATTGGTTAAACGTGCGCAACTGGCATTTTTTACCGGTTGGGAATTAGCTAACCGCGATGCCCGCCCTGTTGTTGATGTAAAAACACCAACTGCAGCAAAGTAATAACAAGATATTATAAACAAGAAAAGCGGCTTAATGGCCGCTTTTCTTGTTTTAGCCGGGTATTAAGGCGCGGTTTCAATATTTTCACGGGTATTTTTGCACATTATTTAAACTCTTGATAGGGTTTGTTTAATTTAGCATAAATGGGAAGTACCGCTGAAGAATTTCTGGTAGCCTCAGAGCAAAAGGCATTCGAGTTGGATCATCGCCGTATTATCAATAATAATATTGGTAAGTACAACAACTCCTTTGAAAAAGGCCTGTCGCGCATGATCAACCTGGATAATTCCAAGAAAAAAGGCCATGCCATTAAATGGAAGGTGATGGAGAACCTGGACAAGTTTTTGCCCGAGTTTGAATCAAATTTTCAAAAGCGCGGCGGTAAAGTTATCTGGGCAAATGATGCCGCCGAAGCGAACCGCGAGATCTTAAACATTATTACAAAAGCCGGGGCCAAAACCATTATCAAATCAAAATCAATGGCCACCGAAGAGATTCATTTGAATGAGTTTCTGGAAAAGAATAACATAGAATCATTAGAAAGCGATTTGGGCGAATACATTGTGCAGCTGTTGGGCCAAAAGCCTTATCACATTGTTACCCCGGCCATGCATCTTTCAAAAGAAGATATAGCCAAACTATTTAACGAGAAGTTTGGCACACCGCTGGATAGCACCCCCGAGCAGCTTACCCAAAAAGCCCGCGAGCTATTACGCGAAAAGTACCTGCAGGCCGATATAGGCATTACAGGCGCCAACTTTATTATTGCTGATACCGGCAGCATAGCTATTACTGAGAACGAAGGTAATGCCCGCCTCACCACTACCTTCCCTAAAATACAAATTACCGTGGTGGGTATAGAGAAGCTTATCCCGTCTATGACAGATCTTGACCTGTTTTGGCCAATGCTGTCAACCCACGGAACCGGGCAAAACCTAACGGTTTATAATACCATACTAAGCGGCCCGCGCCAGCCTAATGAAACCGATGGCCCCGAAGAAATGTACGTGGTACTGCTGGATAACGGCCGTACTAACCTGCTTGCCCAAAAAGACCAGCGCCAGGGCTTGTACTGCATCCGTTGTGGCGCCTGCCTTAATGCTTGCCCCATCTATCAGAATATTGGCGGGCACACTTACGATACCACCTACAGCGGGCCTATAGGCTCTATTATAACCCCGCATATGCGCGGCATGGAAGAGTTTAAACACCTTAGCTATGCATCAAGCCTTTGCGGTAAATGTACCGAGGTTTGCCCGGTGAAAATAGATATACACAAAATGCTGTTGTTGAACCGCCGCGATGCGGTGAACGAGGGTTTTGTTACTACCAAAGAAAAATGGGGTTGGGCCATATGGAAAAAGGGGATGCTTAAACGCAGCCTTACTGATTTTTTTGGAGGCAAGATGAAAAATTTCATGATGAAAAAATTCTTCAAAAAATCATGGGGACATTATAAAGAAATGCCGGAGGTATCCGAAAAATCATTCAGCCAAATGTGGAAAGAGGGTAACCGCCCCGAATAATAATAGATCATGCGTAAAATAATTTTGAACCTGGCAGTAACCCTTGATGGTTTTATTGAAGGCCCAAACGGCGAGTACGACTGGTGCCTTACAGATCAGGATTATGGCATGCAAGAATTTTTCGACCATACGGATACCATTTTCATCGGCCGAAAAAGCTTTGAGCTTATCCGTGCGGATACCGCAATGTACCCGGTTAAAAACATTTATGTTTTCTCGGATACATTGATACCCGAGCCGGGCGAAAATATCAAAGTAATATCCTCATCTGATTTTGAGCACGCCGTTCCTGAAATAATGGAAGCTAATGGTGGCGATATCTGGCTATTTGGTGGTGCCGACCTGATATCTACCTTTATAAATAAACGTTTGGTTAGCGAATTGCTGCTATCTATCCACCCGCTGATACTGGGTGCAGGCAAGCTATTGTTTCAAGGGATTAATGACAGGGTACAACTAACCTTTATCGATCAGAAAACATACGATACAGGCCTGTTACAAGTACGTTACGAGCTAAAGCCCTGGTTCGACGCAAAAAAATTGATGTAAAAAATTTAGTGCTTATCGCCAAAGCCAAATTCTTTGTATGTGTTTGGTGAATCGTTATGGTTACTGAACGAGAAAGTATAACTGGCCACCCACGATTCGTAATCGGCTTCTTTGCCTTTTGATGCTTCAAACTTGGTAGCCCTTAACAAATAAATACCTTCGCGACTAACGCTAAAGTAAACTTTACCCGCAGCATCGCTGGCTAACTTTTGCGGGTACACATTGCCCGATTCTGTTTTAATGTATAACATTACCTGCCCGGTGAATGGCTTGCCTTTAAAATTCACAACCGCCGTAATATCATCGCCATAGTTTAATTTGTAAGGGTTACGTTTTAATACGATCTCGAAATCGTCATTTAAAACCTTTTCGTAGGCATTGCCCTTTGGCTCATCAACAGTTATTAATGTTTTTAAGTAACGGTTATATTTTTCGGTGAAGTTTAGCGCATTGCTGTTCTTTAGTTTCTCAGCAATATCGTCATACCCTTGCTCGGTTAGGTATGGCAAAAAATCTTCCCGGGGTATCTCGTTCAACTCGTTGGTGTTCATCTCAACCAACACCAGCCCATCGTCCTGTATGGGATAATTTAGCAACGGCGATGCATCGTTTTTGGTGATCTTGCTCAGGTCTGTTTTTTTAGATCCCTCATAGATCATAAACTTGGTAGTTTGCGCCGCGGTGTATGGCACTTCGCGTTCTTTGACCAGGTTTTCGCCGGACAGTAGGTGCAAATTAAACTTATCGCCTTTGTGCAAATAGAAGTTTTCGGGCATCAAAAAATGGTCGGGTATAAAAGCGAACAGACCGAATATTGAAAGAAATATAATTATTTTGAGGTATAAGTGCTTCATAGCGAAAAGATGGATTGCTCAAACATACAAAGTTTTAAAAACTTCTTAGCTTTACCTGATGATTTTTGACCGGAAAACTATAGATAATGACGGTTTGATAACGTTTTATAAGAAACTGTTATTGCCCCGGTTGGTTGAAGAGAAGATGTTAATTCTGCTCAGGCAGGGCCGCATCGGTAAATGGTTTTCAGGAATTGGCCAGGAAGCTATCGCTATTGGCAGTACAATGGCCCTTGATGCCGATGAATATATCCTGCCCATGCACCGTAATTTGGGTGTATTTACAGCACGCGATATCCCAATTTCGCGTTTAATGGGCCAATGGCAAGGTAAAGCATCTGGTTTTACAAAAGGCCGCGACCGCTCCTTCCACTTCGGCACGCAAGAGTTTAAAATTATAGGCATGATATCGCACCTTGGTCCGCAGCTGGCTTTGGCAGATGGTATTGCGCTTGCAGATAAATTAAAAAACAACAAAAAAGTTACATTGGTATATACCGGCGAAGGGGCAACAAGCGAAGGGGACTTCCACGAAGCACTGAATATTGCCGCTGTTTGGGATTTGCCGGTTATATTTTTGATAGAAAATAATGGCTATGGCCTGTCAACCCCGGTAAATGAACAGTACCGCTGCGCGGCCCTGGTTGATAAAGCCATTGGCTATGGGATAGAAGGCCGCCGTATCGACGGTAACAACGTACTGGAAGTTTATCATACCATAAATGAGCTGGCTATAGAGCTAAGGGAGAATCCACGCCCGGTATTGATCGAGTGTATGACCTTCAGGATGCGCGGGCATGAGGAGGCATCGGGTACAAAATATGTTCCGCAGCATTTATTTGACGAATGGAAACAGAAAGATCCGCTGGACTGCTTTGAAAAGTTTTTGCTGGATGAACAGGTGCTTCGGCCGGAATGGGTGCCTTATTTAAGAAATGAATTTACTGCGCTGATAGATGCCGAGATAGAAAAGGTTTTCAGCGAACCGGATATTATACCTCATGTACAAACCGAGGTGCAGAATATGTACCGTTTGTATAACGCACCCAACCATACCCCATCAGAGACGAGCACCAATAAACGTTATATTGATGCCATAAGCGATGGCCTTAGGCAAAGCATGCGCATACATAATAACCTGGTTATTATGGGGCAGGATATTGCCGAATACGGCGGCGCCTTTAAAATAACACAGGGTTTTATTGATGAGTTTGGTAAAGATAGGGTGCGCAACACGCCTATTTGCGAATCGGGCATTGTAGGTACTGCTATGGGGCTTGCTATAAACGGCTACAAAGCCATTGTTGAAATGCAGTTTTCCGATTTTGTAACCTGCGGTTTTAACCAGATAATAAATAACCTGGCCAAAACCTATTACAGATGGGGGCAAACCGTTGATGTGGTGATACGCATGCCGGCAGGCGGTGGCAGCGGTGCGGGCCCTTTCCATTCGCAAACTAACGAGGCCTGGTTTACCAAAACACCGGGCTTAAAGGTGGTTTATCCCGCTTTCCCGGATGACGCCAAAGGCTTGCTGATGTCGGCAGTGGATGACCCTAACCCGGTGATCTATTTTGAGCATAAAAATTTATACCGCAGCACAAGCGGCAATGTACCCGATAATGATTACTACGTGGAAATAGGCAAAGCCAAAGTGGTGCGCGAAGGTACAAAGGCCAGCATTATTACTTTTGGGCTTGGTGTACACTGGGCAATTGAATACGCCGACAACCACCCCGACCAATCTATAGAGATACTTGATCTGCGCAGCCTACAGCCATGGGATAAAGAAGCAGTTATAAATACGGTAAAGAAAACTTCGAAGGTGTTGGTATTGCATGAAGATACGCTCACCAGCGGCTTTGGTGGCGAAATAGCCGCCTACATAGGCGAGCACTGCTTTAAGTATCTTGACGCGCCTGTAATGCGATGTGCCAGCCTCGATACTGCCATCCCCATGAACAAAGCCCTGGAAGACCAGTTTATGGCGAAGGCAAGATTAGCAGAAGTGATGGATGTGTTGTTGAAATTTTAAAATACGAAAGGCGCATTAATTGCGCCTTTCGTATTTACAGATCATCTTATATATTTCTTGCGATTCTAAATCCAAGATCATCAATTTTGAATGAAGTGGGATGGCTGCGCCTGCGGTTGGTGGCCATACAGCCCCTTTCCTCATCGCTCCAGCCACCGCCTCTAATTACCCGGAAGGAACCATAAACGGATTCGTCATAGATATCAGAACACCATTCCCAAACATTACCCAACATATCGTAAAGGCCCCAGGCATTGGGTTCTTTCAGCCCTATATCATGGGGCGATTTGTCTGAGTTTGCTTTATACCAGGCAATGGCATCTAATTCGCCGTACCTGATGCCGGTTGTACCCGCTTTACAGGCATATTCCCATTCGGCTTCTGTAGGCAGCCGGTATCCGCCTGCTGTGGCATTAAAAGTGATATCACCGGTTTGATGATCGATCGAATAGCAGGGTTTTAGCCCGTCGTTAACAGATAGTAGGTTACAAAAAGTTATCGCGTCTTTCCAGCTTACTGTTTCAACAGGTAGCCTGTTACCCTTAAATGTGCCGGGTGCTTCATTGGTCACCTCAAAGTATTGCTCTTGTGTTACCGGGAATTGCGCGAGTAAAAAAGGAACGAGTTCAACCATCCATTTTTGTTTTGTTCTGTCATCTCTTAATTCAATTCTTCCTTCCGGGATCTCTACCATTGGGATTTTTGAGATATTGATTGGGTTACTTATATTTTGGTTCATGTTGTTAAAAGTCTGTCATCCTGAGCTTGTCGAAGGATTGATCGCTTTGCCAATGATTCGACAGGCTCACCATGACATTCTTACAATGCCTTCCGCATTACATAATCGTTCATCCAATACGGGCCAATGGGGATATCTTCTTCGTAGATTACCGTAAAGCCCATTTTTTCGTAAAAGCTTTTGGCGTTGTTGTAGCGGTTAACGTTAAGGTCTAATGTGCTTTTACCGGCTTCAATAACTTTACCGGCAACGGCATTTATCAATATTTTGCCATAGCCCCTGCCCTGGGTTATGGGCAGGCAGTATAATTTGTGCAGCTTGTAAATATTTTCATCCTCTTCGCGGGGCGAGTAAGCGGCAAAAGCAACGGGCTGTCCATCTTCTATCAATAACAAAAAATCCTGCTGCTTTTCTTTTACCTGTTTGGTTATCTTTTCGGCTGTATACAATTCACCCAGCATAAAGGCTACCTGCTCTTTGCCCAGCAAAGGTTCATAGGTAGGCCACCAGGTTTGTTCTGCAATCTGTAAAATTGCTTCAACATCGGCAGTTGTAGCCTCTCTTATCAAATACATAGGCGGCGCTTTAGTGGTTCTCTTCTTTATCTACAGCGTATGCGGCAGTGCTTTGCCCTACGCCAAAGTATTCTTCCAGCTCAGATAATGTAGACGAGCTTGTAGCGATATCTTTTATCACCACACCTTTTTCCATTAGCAAAATACGCTCGCAAACATCCGTTACGTGGTTTAAATCATGGCTGGATACGATGGTAGTAACACCGTGGTTCTTGTTCTGATCTTTCAGGATGTTTTTTAACCTGAACTGTGTACTCGGGTCAATATTAGCGAATGGTTCATCCAGCATCAATAACTCGGGCTGTTGCAGCAGGCAGGCACCTACGCCAACTTTACATTGGTTCCCCTTTGACAGGTCGCGGATGTATTTGCCTTTGTTGATGATCTCGCCATTAAAAAACTCAGAGATGCCGGCCAATTTTTCATCAACCTGGGCTTTGTTTTGCTGGTGCAAGCCGCCTATAAAGTAAAAGTACTCTTCAGGGGTAAGGTAATCTATCAGGAAACCTTCATCCAGGTACGATGCGGTATAGTTTTTCCATGCTTCGCCACCGGCAACATTTACGCCGTTTGACAATACCTCGCCGCTATCACAGCGTATCAGGTCTAATATCATGCGGAATAAAGTGGTTTTACCGGCACCGTTATTACCTACAAGGCCAATGCTTTCGCCTTTGTTTATTTGCAGATGCGGTACGTTTACTACAGTTACACCGTTGTAAATTTTTTTCAGGTTTTTTATCTCTATCATGATTATTTATTTCTGAAGCCTTCGGCTATTTTAAATCGTTTTGTGTAAAAATCGGCTTCCAGTTTTTTGATCCAGAAGTCGCGGGTAATGATGAATGCAACACCTATTATGGCCAGTACAGCCAAGCCAGCATTTGTGTAGCCCAGGTATTTAAACGGTAAATAAATTAAGTAAGGAAACAATATCAGCGGGAATGACAGCAACAACTGACTTGCGCCCACGCCTTCCCAATTAAAGGAAGCGCCTTTGCTCAGGTCGATACGTTTGTAGTTGCGGTTGGCAAAATACAACACAATGGTGGTGTTGATGCCCAAATTCCACAGGTACATTACAAAGTGGATAAGAACTGTGCGCCAGCCAAAGTACACGTAAGGTGTGGTTAATATGAACGCCACGGTTGATACTATGGTGAACAGCAGGTATTTCGCTTTTAAAAAGTCGGTGAATTTGATCTTGCTTACCAGTAGGCCATCAAAATGCCCGGCCTGCCAGCTAAACATAAACTGACCGTAATTAATAATGAAGATACCCGTCATAAACATACCCACGAATACTTTAAAGCCTTCACCTATTTTAGGATTGGTATAAAATATCAGTCCGTAAAACATAAAAAACAAACCCATGATCAGGGCAGAACGCGGCCTTTTGTTCCTAAGGATAAGTTTTACCTCGTTAGCTACCAGGTCGCCTATATTACCAAAGCGGTTAAGGAACGGGATCTCGGTACTGCTTTTACGGATAACATCTTTTTTAGAACTTAACTCTTCTAAATAAAGGTTGCCTTTTAAGTAGTAGAAATTAACATAATACATGGCAACCGATAGCACCAAAGGCAACAGCACCAAATAAGGCTTGATAATTAAATTACCAAAGAACAAATAGGAAATAGCTTTTAGCGAGTACAGGTGCCATACATAATCACCGCAGGTTGCCAGCGTTAAAACAGCACCTGCCATTAAAAAGATCCACCCGTTTAAATTGGCTTTGCGCTTAATATATAAGGCCAGGTAATTATTAAATATAGATAACGCGATAATAGAAACGATGAAAACTATTGTAGTTACCGCGCCGGATGCAGGTAATATTATCTTCAATATAAACGGCCCGAATATTATTATTGGCCATAAATTAAAAAAGGACAGCAGGGCTGTTAAGGCCAGGTAGCCTACTACACTGTTCCGTTTTACGGGCAGATGCAGGTAGGGCTGTACTTTAAGGGTAGGTAGTTCCTGTAGCTGCAAACGCATAAGCAGATCGCCCAGGAAATAGACCAGTACAATGCCGCAGAAGGCAACGGTAAGATCTTCGTTAGGCGACATGGCCGCTACTATCTTATCCATAAAAAGCCCAAGGGCCAATACGTATAAGAAAAGTATGAAGATAAGGATACCCATTACCACCTTTACGGCGATGCTTTTACCGGTGTTTTTTGATCGCCAGAAGGCTTTCAGTTCGTGATCGAAAAAGGTTGATATCATAGGTGATTATGAAAGATTTGTTATCCTTGCTATCGCGCTCAGAATGACAAAATAGTTTAGTGGCTGTTAAGATACTAATATTTGTATCTGTCGCCCCAAAGTTTTTTTAGCTTTTCTTTTGATTCATTCTCGCGGGCATTGTTACCGGGATTATAAATTTTTGTGCCCTTTATTTGTTCCGGTAAAAAATCCAGATCAGCAAAGTTACCTTCGTAACTATGGGCATATTTATAGTTTTTGCCATAGCCAATATTTTTCATCAGCTTGGTTGGTGCATTGCGCAGGTGCAGAGGAACGGGCAGGTCGCCGGTTTCCTTTACCAGTGCTATAGCCGCGCCAATAGCCGTAGTGGCCGAATTGCTTTTTGGCGATGTTGCCAAATAAATAACCGTTTGCGATAATATCAATTGCGACTCGGGCATACCAATTACCTGTATCGCATTAAAGCAGCTTTGCGCCAGCAGTAGGGCATTAGGGTTGGCGTTGCCAATATCTTCTGATGCCAGAATCAGCATGCGGCGGGCAATAAACAATGGGTCTTCGCCGCCTACAATCATCCGGGCCAGCCAGTATACGGCACCATTAGGGTCGCTGCCCCGCATGCTTTTGATAAAGGCCGAAATAATATCGTAATGCTGTTCGCCGGTTTTATCATACAGGGCCATGTTTTGCTGCACATGTTCCAGGACTATATCATTGGTCAGCGTAATTTTTTTACTGTCGAAAGCATTTACCAGCAGTTCAAAAATATTGAGCAGCTTGCGGGCATCGCCCCCACTCAGGCGAAGCAGGGCTTCGTGCTCTTTTATAACGATGTTTTTTTCTTTGAGTATAACATCGTCCTTTTGGGCTTTATCCAACAGATCAAGCAAATCCTGCTCTTCCAATGGTTGCAAAATATAAACCTGGCATCGCGACAGCAAAGCCGAGATCACCTCGAAGGACGGGTTTTCGGTAGTGGCGCCAATAAGGGTTACTATGCCCCGTTCAACCGCGCCTAACAGCGAATCCTGCTGCGATTTAGAGAAACGATGGATCTCATCGATGAACAGGATGGGTAATATTTCGCCTTGTTCTTTTAGTAAGGATGCTTTTTCTATTACCTCGCGCACATCCTTCACGCCCGAATTAATAGCGCTTAATGAAAAGAACGGGCGGTAAAGCGATTGCGAAATTATATAGGCCAGCGTAGTTTTACCTACCCCGGGCGGCCCCCAAAATAACATAGAGGGCAACGTTCCACTTTCAATGGCCTTACGCAAAACAGCGCCTTTACCAACAAGATGTTTTTGGCCCACATAATCATCAAGCGATTTTGGGCGCATGCGCTCGGCTAATGGCGGCAGGTTGTTCATAAATGTAAAAATCTGAAATA
>NZ_JAQBOI010000097.1 GCF_028288105.1 Mucilaginibacter sp.
CCGGAGTTGCATAAGCGCAGTTTTACGCTTGCCCCGCTTGCCGAAATTGCTGCTGATTATCTTCACCCAGTACTTGGCAAAAATATTTTGGGGATTAAAAATGAACTTAAAGATAACTTGATAGTAAAAAAAGTATATTTTTGATATAATTTAATTCTTAATATGCCAGATATTTCTCCAGATCAGGACCTTGATCTTTCTTTTTTATATGAAATTGCCGACGGCAGCGATGAGTTTATTGTTGAATCGATAACCATGTTTTTGGATCAATCGCCAGATTTGCTGACCAGTATAAGTGATGCAATAAATGCAGCAGACTGGGTTACTGCAGCCCAGGCATCGCACAAACTAAAACCCAATCTTGGTTTTTTTGGTATGCCCGTAAGTCAGGCTACCATGCAGGAAATTGAACTGGCCTGCAAAGCAGGAGCCCCAAACCCGGCAGAGGTTGTAGAGAAGTTTAAACAGGTAAGCGCCATTATATCGGCTAACTTAATTACCCTTAAACAAATTAAGGAAGAGAAAGAAGCTAATTTATAGCGGTGAAAGGATAAAGGTTAAGGGTGAAAGGTTTTTGACCATTTCTTACCTAATCAATTATCGAATTAATATATAAAAAGTAAAAGGCGAAGGGCTCATCACCTTTCGCCTTTTATCTTTTAGCTTTAACCTAATAAAGATTATACTGCTTTTATTTCAAACGTATAGCTTTCCATAATAAGGTTGGCTAATAAGTTTTTGCAGGCTTGGTCAACTTTAGCATGGGCGGTTTCGGCGCTGTCTGCTTCAAGCTCTAATGTAATGTGTTTGCCAATGCGGATGTTTTGTATCTCGGCCAAACCAAGGTTTTTCATACTTCCGGTTACAGCTTTTCCTTGTGGGTCAAGTATTTCTTTTTTGGGCATTACGTCAATTTCAGCCTGGAACTTTGTCATTTGTTATTTTAAATTGAATTAAAGATAAAGTGATATAAATGAATATAACCACCGGAACTGCTACAAATTTAAAAAATAGAATGAGTATTGCCGAAAACAACAGCAATAAATAGCGATAAAAGTTTTTGTTGAAATCGCGGTTCTTAAATTTGAGCGACATTAAAGGGATTTCGGCAACCAGCAGGGTGCACATTATTATTATAAATAGCGATAAACCGTATGGGTTTAATATGTAACGCGACATGCTGCTATACTGTCCCAGTATCAACGGGATAGAAGCTATCAGGATAGCATTTGCTGGGGTAGGCAGGCCTATAAAACTTTCGGCCTGGCGTGTGTCGGTATTAAACTTAGCTAACCTTAGCGCCGAGAAAACCGGTATCAGGAAAGCTATAAAGTTCAGATACTCACTTACATGGTTAATTTGGGGCGCCTGTAAAAGCAATTCGTACATAATGGCCGATGGTAGTACGCCAAAACTCACCATATCAGCCAGCGAATCGAGGTCTTTACCTATGCCCGAAAAGGATTGTAAAACACGTGATGCAAAGCCATCAAAAAAATCAAATATGGCTGCCAAAAAAATGGCGTATGCAGCATAAATCAACTGATCCTGGAATGTAAAAACAATACCTATGCACCCGCTGAACAGATTTGCACACGTTATAGCATTTGGAAGATGTTTTTTTACCCGTCGCCTCATAATGTCATGAAGGTATCATAATTTTTACTAAAACCCAAAGGAGTTACAATTAACCTTATGTTATTTATAACTCCTTTAAGTGTAAATATATTATGAATTCATCGATATCAAAAATTCTTCGTTGGTACGGGTGCCTTTTATTTGCGCCTGTAAGAATTCCATTGATTCCTGCGAGTTCATATCCGCAAGGTGGTTACGCAATATCCAGATGCGTTGCAGCGTATCGCGATCAAGTAAAAGATCGTCGCGGCGGGTGCTTGACGCGGTAATATCAATAGCCGGGAATATGCGTTTGTTAGAAAGTTTACGATCCAACTGTAACTCCATGTTACCTGTACCTTTAAACTCTTCAAATATAACCTCGTCCATTTTAGAACCGGTTTCAGTTAATGCTGTAGCAATAATGGTTAATGAACCGCCATCTTCAATGTTACGGGCCGCGCCAAAAAAGCGTTTTGGTTTGTGCAGCGCGTTAGCATCAACACCACCAGATAATATTTTACCTGATGCAGGCGCTACTGTATTGTAGGCACGTGCCAAACGGGTGATAGAATCTAAAAGGATAACCACATCGTGGCCACATTCAACCATACGTTTTGCTTTTTCCAACACGATATTGGCAATTTTTACGTGGCGCTCTGCAGGCTCATCAAATGTTGATGAAACAACTTCGGCGCGTACGCTGCGGGCCATATCGGTAACCTCTTCGGGGCGTTCGTCAATTAAAAGGATGATCAGGTAAACCTCCGGGTGATTTTTGGCTATCGCGTTAGCAACATCCTTTAATAACATGGTTTTACCTGTTTTAGGCTGTGCTACAATTAAACCACGCTGGCCCTTACCAATTGGCGAAAACAAGTCCATAATACGGGTAGAATAGTTACCGGCATCTGTAAACAAGCTCAGTTTCTCTGACGGGAAAAGCGGTGTTAAGTGGTCAAAAGGTACACGGTCGCGCACTTCGGCAGGTATACGGCCGTTAATGGCTTCAACACGTACCAGCGGGAAATATTTTTCACCCTCTTTTGGCGGGCGGATGCTACCGCGAACGGTATCACCGGTTTTAAGGCCGAATAATTTTATTTGCGATTGCGATACGTAAATATCATCAGGCGAGGTCAGGTAATTATAATCTGACGAACGCAGGAAACCATAGCCATCGGGCATAATTTCCAGCACACCTTCGTTAACAATAACATTGTCAAAATCAAGGTTTATAGCAGGCTCCTGGTTTTTTGGCTGATTAACGCGGCGCTCAAATTTTTGAGGGCGGTTTTCAACTGCAGGTTGCTCGGGCTGGCCGGCTTGCTCCGTTCTTTCTTCGGTTTGTTCTTCAGTTGCCTCGCTTGCAGGCGCTGTTTCTGCAGTAACGGTATTTTCGGTATCGTCGGTTTCCGGCTCGTCGTCCTGCTCCTCAAATAAGTTGGTATCATCCAAAGGTACCTCAACACGTGGTTGTTCTTTGGTTTTTACAGTACGGGTACGCTTACGTATTTTCTCGGTATTATCGGCGACTGCTACTGCAGCCGGCTTTTCAGAATAGTTACTCTCAACTGTATTTTGTTGGTTCCTGGCGGCCTCTATTAATTGCTTTTGTTGCACAATTGAAGTGATCAGCTGGGCTTTTCTAAGCTCATCTGCCTCTGCAATACCCAAACTTTTAGCAATTTCGCGCAACTCAGAAACGAGTTTATCGTTCAATTCGATTGTATCAGACATGATATGAATTATAGTTCAAAAGGATTTTTTATTTGAAATTGTCTTGAAACCCTGATTATGCAATTAATAAGCCCAGGTAAGTATTGATAATAAATAACGTGGAGATCAAAATTGTTTCTTTAGTGCAAGAAATAATGCAGGAAAACACTGCAATTTTAACAAAATTATTTTAGAATTCAAATTTATTAAAAAAATAACCTGTTAAATTTAATTTTTTAGTTTTGCGGAAGCATAACAAATTCAAAATCTACATGATATCTCGCAGCAAACTTATTGAACAGATTAAACAGAAAAAATCATTTTTATGTGTAGGCCTTGATACAGATATAGATAAGATTCCCGAATTTTTAAAACAATACCCCGACCCTGTTTTTGAGTTTAATAAGCGCATAATTGACGCCACTAAAGACCTTTGCATTGCCTATAAGCCCAACGCCGCCTTTTACGAAAGCCGGGGATTAAAAGGTTTACAAAGCTTGATAAGCACCGCGCAGTATACTCCTAAAGATATCCTGAACATTATAGATGCCAAGCGTGGCGACATTGGTAATACCTCTGATAATTACGCCAAAGCTTTTTTTAACGAAGAAACATCGGGCATGAGCTTTGACGCAATCACCGTTACACCTTATATGGGTAACGATAGTGTTACACCGTATTTAAAGTACGATGGTAAATGGGTTATCATACTGGCGCTTACCTCGTCGGTAGGGAGTAAAGACTTTCAATACCTGCAAACCGAAACGGGCTTCCTGTACGAAACCGTGATCCAAAAAGCCAACACCTGGGCCGGTGCCGATAGATTGATGTTTGTAGTAGGTGCTACCAAAAGCACCGAGTTTACCAACATCCGCAAATACGCGCCTGATAATTTCCTGCTGGTACCCGGCGTGGGCGCGCAGGGTGGCAGCCTGGAAGATGTTTGTAAATACGGCATCACTAAAGATTGCGGCCTCATCGTCAACTCATCACGCGGTATTATCTATGCGAGCAATGGCGAAGACTTTGCCGAAGCCGCGCGTGCCGAAGCCTTGAAACTGCAACAGCAAATGCAGGCCGAGTTAGAAAAGGCCGGGGTTATTTAGGCCACGGCTTTTATAAGTCATTGATTTTTTGGCAGGTTAACGCGAGTGATTTGTATTTTAATTTTTTAAATTACAGACAAATTACCTGGTATGAAAAAATCCTTACCCATAGTTCTGCTTGTTTTTTTATCATCATCAGCTATAGCGCAAAGCGTTAAAAAGCCCTTTCAGCCTTCAGATTATTACAAGATCCCAACCGTAAGGGAGCCTGATGTTTCGCCCGATAAGCAATGGATAGCCTACAGTGTTGCCGAAATTGATACCGCGAAGGATAAGCGGGTATCACATTTGTGGATGCAAAGTTGGGATGGCAAACAATCTCTGCAGCTTACCCATGGGCCCGAGCCGGCATCAAAACCAAAGTGGAGCCCCGATGGTAAATACCTGGCCTTCCTGTCATCGCGCGAAACAAAAGACACCACACAACTATGGCTGATGGACCGCCGGGGCGGCGAAGGGCGCAAACTCACCAATGTAAAAGGCGATCTGGACGATTATGCATGGTCGCCGGATGGGCGCAAAGTGGTGCTGGTTATGCAAGACCCCGAAGAGAAGCTTAAAGAACCCGCTAAAACGCCAAAGCCTATTGTGATAGACCGCTATCACTTTAAACAGGATAGAGAAGGGTATTTAGAACACCGGCGCAAACACCTGTATCTGTTTGATATAGCCACAAAAAAGCTGGATACTTTAACCAATGGCGATTTTGACGATGCTTCGCCGGAGTGGTCGCCGGATGGTAAAGTAATAGCGTTTGTGAGCAACCGCAGCCCCGATCCCGACAAGAACGAAAACACCGATATATTTACGGTAGAGGCTAAGGTAAAGGGCGCTGTTAAACAGTTAACAAATTGGGGCGGCCATGATAATCACCCTAAATGGAGCCCCGATGGTAAGTATATTGCCTACCTGCGCCAAAACACCGACAGTTACACCATGTATGATATGAATATACTATGTGTAATGAATGCCGACGGGACAAATAATATCCTGGCCAGCGCCCCGCTTGATCGCCCTGCCGATGCCCCGGAATGGAACACCGACGGTAAAAGCATCAGCTTTTTGGTAGATGACGATATGGAGCGTTATGTAGCCGGGTATAACCTGCAATCAAAAAAAATTACAATCATTGCGCGCGGTAAGTATAACATTGATGGTATAACCGCCCACACAACAGGTACTTTTGTTGTGGAATACGGTACGCCGTATATGCCGTTTGAGTTGTACGCGCTGGAAGGTGGCAAGTTTAGGAGGCTTACTTTTCATCACAAAGAATGGCTTGATAAAGTGAAGCTGGCCTATGTAAAACCTTTCCGGTCGGTAAGTAAGGATGGTACGCAGGTATCGGGGCTGTTGTTTACACCCGATAGCCTGACTAATAAGAAACTACCTTTTATACTATACATTCATGGCGGCCCCGTAGGGCAGGATGATTATAGTTTTGACGCCACCCGCCAAATTTTGGCCAGCGCCGGCTATGCTGTTGCCGCGGTAAATTATCGTGGAAGCTCGGGCAGGGGGATAAATTACACCACAGCCATAAATGCCGACTGGGGTAATAAAGAGGTTATGGACCTGCAGGGGGCTGTTGACGAGCTTGTTAAACAAGGCGTTGCAGATCCTGAACGCCTGGGCGTTGGCGGCTGGAGTTACGGCGGTATATTAACCGATTTTATGATAGCATCTGATGCGCGTTTTAAAGCCGCTGCGAGCGGTGCGGGCAGCGCTTTACAAATAGCCAACTATGGTATCGACCAATACGTTTTACAGTATGATAATGAGTTGGGGCAGCCATGGAAAAATATAGAGGCGTACAACAAAATATCGTATCCCTTTTTGCACGCCGACAGGATAAAAACGCCTGTGCTGTTTATGTCGGGTTTAAAGGATTTTAATGTGCCCACTGCCGGCAGCGAACATATGTACCAGGCATTAAAATCATTAGGGGTACCCGCCGAACTGATATTATATCCCGATCAAAACCATGGCATAAGCAAACCAAGCTACCAGGTTGACAGGGAAGTGCGATACATAAAATGGTTTGATAAATATCTGAAGAAATAA
>NZ_JAQBOI010000102.1 GCF_028288105.1 Mucilaginibacter sp.
TGTTCATTTTGGCTTTGGTGCCCGAACTGTAATTGTAGGTTTTTGAATTTTCCGGTTTTTTCTCGTGGAAAGCTTCGCCGGGTACATATTGGTTAGGATCTGGCTTAACAACCTTCTTTACCTTTTCGCTTTCTTTCTGCTTGCGGTCTTTCTCAATCACCAGCTCTTCAGGTAAATCTGCCTTTTGCATTTTTTGGCCGGTAGCCTGTTCTATTTTGCGTACCTGGTCAAGCTCAAGGTCGGTAGCAAAGGTTAAAGCTAAGGTTTCATCTTCCGCATCAACATCGTGGTTTTCAATATGCTTTATGTAGATCTCTTTCTCTGCCGGCAAATCAAGATGGATAATGAAAGGGATACCCGTTACATCAATATCCTCCGTGCCTTCATTGGCAACTATCACTACACGTAAGCTGCTATCCGCTTTAAATTCGCTGATATCCTTCACCTTGTTATACTCAAAAGATAGAGGGTTTATAGAGGTCACCGCATTACGCAGGCGATTATGTAAGCTCTTGTAAATAGTTTCGGCAGTAAGGCGGGTGTTGGCAAAAACTACCGTTTTGGTAAACAGCTCCTCATCGTATAAGAACAAGTTAAGCAGGTTTAGCTTGGTGCCAAAGTTGGGTACATGATATAGCATCTGCGGGTGAACGGGTAATTGTTCCTCGGGCATTTCCTCAACTTCTATAGTTGCGGGCAGCTGCATAAACGGCGCTATCATCTTTTCAAGCTTATCGTGCATTACCTCGGTAAATACCAAATGCTGGGCTTTACCAATGCTGTTAGCCAATTCTACCACAGGGAGTTGCAAGCCTTTCTTAATGATAAGCTGCGCATCGTCTACAGCAAAAAAATCGACTTTATTTAGGTTGAGGCCAAGCTTTAGGTATATGGCACGTGCCCTGTCGGGTGTAGCCACTACAATGTCAGAACCATCGGCAAGGTCATCCATTTGCTGCTCGGCAGTAGTGCCGGCATGCAGGCTAACAATACGGATAGATTTATTGCGGTTTAACCTGTCAAACTGCGCAAGTAGCTCAAATACTTTCTCCTGGTCGGGTGCTAATATCAAAGCCTTAGGTACGCCATCGGCACTATGCTTAAAACGATTTAAAGTAGCCAAAACCAAAACTGTGGTTTTACCACAGCCCTCGGGGCCAATAGCAATAACATCTTGCCCGCCAATAATGCGGTTAAGCGTTTTTAGCTGTAATTCTTTCGGATTGTCAAATCCTGCATCGTTTACCGATTTTATTAATTGCTTATTCAGCTTAAATTTCTCTGCCCACACCATTTAAAAAATATAAAGAGCGCAAAGATACCAAAACCATCCCGCTTTTAAGAAACCCGGGCGATAACCGGTATTGTGTCGCATACTTGTTATGTTATTGTAATTAGATATTTACTACTTTTAGTCGTTAAACCTATAATAAAACTTATGAAAAAACTTTTCTTATTAGCCGGGGTGCTTGGCATCCTTAGCGTATCTGTGCACGCGCAACAAAAGTTTAATGGCCTCGATGCAAACATGGGCAACATTTATCGTACCTCCGATGCTATCAGCCGGTCTATCAGCCCCGAAAATTTTAACGGTGAAAAAGGCAAAGGTGGTATGGCCACAACAGGTACAGGCGCGGCTGCGTCCCGCGACCTGGGCCAAACCTGGAAAGTAAGCCCAAGCGTTATTATCAAAAAACATACAACCTACACCGTTGCCGAAATAAACGGCGAAGGTGCTATACAACATATCTGGATGACACCTACCGGGAACTGGCGCAACTCTATTATCCGTTTTTATTGGGATGATGAAACCACACCCTCGGTTGAGTCGCCGGTTGGCGATTTCTTTTGCATGGGCTGGGGCAAGTATGCGCCGGTTACATCGTTGGCTGTTGTGGTAAACCCGGGCAGCGCCTTTAACTGTTACTGGCCAATGCCGTTCCGTAAAAAATGCCGTATCACTATGGAAAACATCGATAATGAGGATATGGTACTGTACTACCAGGTAGATTATACGCTGACTAAAGTGCCCGATGATGCGGCATATTTTCATGCCCAGTTCAGGAGGATAAACCCGCTGCCCTACAAAAAAGACTATGTTTTGGTAGATAGCATTCAGGGGAAAGGCCAGTATGTGGGCACTTACATGGCATATGGCTCAAACAAAAACGGCTGGTGGGGCGAAGGCGAGATCAAATTTTTTATGGATGGCGATACCAAGTTCCCCACCATTATAGGTACCGGTACAGAAGATTATTTCTGCGGATCGTATGATTTTGATACCCGCAAAAAACGCCCTGATGGTAGTGAGGGTACAGAATATACAGAATTTAGCGGCCCCTACACCGGTTTGCCGCAGGTAATACGCGGCGACGGCCATTATAACGTTGCACAACGCTTTGGTATGTATCGCTGGCATATTGCCGACCCAATACGTTTTGAGAAAAATCTTAAAGTTACTATACAGGCTTTAGGCTGGCGCAGCGGTGGCAGGTATATGCCTTTACAGGATGATATTGCTTCGGTGGTTTTCTGGTACCAGACCGGCCAGCACGGGCCGTTCCCAAAACTGCCATCAAAAGATGAACTGGAAGTGAATTAAAGCTATGAAGTTATATAAAACCATAAACGGCATCCTGCTGGAGCATGAGAGCGATTTTTATGTGATAGACGGGCATTGGGATGCGCTTGTTAACAGGGATGGCTTAGAGGGCTATTTGCGCGGCTTGCTGGGCAAAGTCAAAAAGGTTAGTACCGAGGATGAAACCATCTGGTTAAGCGCAGGCAGCATATTGCCGCCAATAGGTGGGCAGGAGGTTTGGGCGGCTGGTGTTACCTATCTTAAAAGCCGCGATGCAAGGATGGAGGAATCTGAAACCGCTGCCAGCTTATACGATATGGTGTACGATGCCGAGCGCCCCGAATTATTCTTTAAGTCGGTAGCTTCGAGGGTATCGGGCCATTTAAAGGAAGTATATATCCGAAAGGATTCTACCTGGGATGTACCCGAGCCGGAGCTTACCCTGTTTGTAAATTCGAACGGAAATATACAGGGTTATACCATAGGGAATGATATGAGCTCGCGCAGTATTGAGGGTGAAAATGCCCTGTATCTGCCGCAGGCGAAGATCTATGAAAAAAGTGCCGCCCTTGGACCATGCCTGTATGTGAGTGAAACGCCTATCCCTATAGAGTCGGCCATAAAAATGACCATCAGCAGAGATGGTAAGGAGGCATTTAAAGATGAAACAACAGTATCGCGAATAAAACGCTCGTTTACTGAATTGACCGGTTATTTATTTGCCGAGATCGATTTCCCGCAGGGCTGTTTCCTGATGACGGGTACCTGCCTGGTACCACCGCCAACATTTACCTTACAGGAGGGGGATGTGGTAGAAATAAGTATTGATAACATTGGCACCATGATAAATACGATCACCATAAACCCAAAACATAAAATTAATGATGAAGCAATTTAAAAGTTTGTTGTTCGTGTTTCCGGTTATGGTTATTTGTTCTTGCGGGCAAAATGCTAAAAAGGAACAAACGGTTACCGCGGATACTGTTCAATATGCCAAAGGTACCTTTGGTTACGACCTTGATTTTTTAAAAAAGAGGAGTAGAATTATTGTTTTGAAAAGCAGTGACGGTAAAGCGCAGGTCATTGTATCGTATAAATACCAGGCAAAAGTGTTCACCTCGACGGCAAACGGCAACCAGGGCCGAAGCTTTGGCTGGGTTAACTATAAAGCCTTTGAAGCCAAACCCGATGAGCACATGAGCGCTTATGGAGGTGAAGATCGCCTCTGGCTTGGCCCTGAGGGTGGTAAGTTCTCGCTTTTTTTTAAGCCGGGCACCAAAATGGAGTTTGCCAACTGGCATACACCATTTGCTGTTGATAACGAAAGCTGGAACTTGATATCACAAAACGACAACGAAGTTGCCATGAACAAAACCACCGAAATGGTCAACTACGCTAACACAGTTTTAGCAATAAAGCTGGAACGCAATGTGAAGATCCTACAAAGCGCGGATATTAATAAAATGCTTGGTACAACAGTTGGCGATAAGGTAAGCTCGGTTGCATTTAGTACAAGCAACACCATCATCAACAACGGCAATAAAGCCTGGGATAAAACAACGGGCGCGCCATGTTTATGGAATTTGGATATGTTTTCGCCGTCAGAAAAAACGGTGATAGTGGTGCCTTACCACGAAAACGCCACGGGCAAAGTTGCCACTACCGATTATTTTGGCCAGATCCCGCCTGATAGGGTTAAATACGGCAAAGGCATACTGTTTTTTAAAGCCGACGGTAAAAGCCGCGGTAAACTGGGTGTGCCGCCAAACCGTGCCAAAACCATGGCCGGTAGCTACGACCCGGAGCATAAGGTATTAACCATAACCCTTTATGATGTAGACAGTAAAGCCACTTACCTTAACCAGGAATGGAGAACCGATAAGCCACCCTTTGTTGGTGATGCCGTAAACGCTTATAATGATGGGCCGCTGGCTACCGGCGGGCAAATGGGGCCTTTTTACGAGATAGAGAGTGTATCGCCCGCGGCGTTTTTAAAGCCTGGCGAAAAGCTGACACATAACCACAGTGTGTTCCATTTTACGGGTGATGAGGCCCAATTGAACAGTATCGCACTAAAAACGCTTGGAATTTCATTGAAGGATATACAAGCTGCGTTTAAATAATTTATATTGGCCCACCGTTTTTCCTGAATAAATTTAAACCTGTATAATGCCAAAAGACAAAAGTTTAGTTGCCGTAGCGCTTATCACATCCCTGTTTTTTATCTGGGGTTTTGCACTTAATCTTAACCCTATACTGATACCGCACCTTAAAAAGGCTTGCCAGTTATCAGATTTTCAATCGTCGCTGATAGATTCAGCATCCTATATCGCCTACTTCCTGCTGCCTATACCTGCGGCGCAATTCATGAAAAGGTATGGCTATAAAGGGGGCATCATATTCGGCTTGCTATTATTCTCGATAGGTGCAATGTTATTTTACCCGGCTGCCGCTGTACGTAATTACGCGTTCTTTTTAGGAGCGTTGTTCGTAGTTTTCTCGGGCATGGCATTTTTAGAAACCGCGGCCAACCCGCTTATAACCTTAATTGGCGACCCCAAGGGCTCTGCCATACGTATTAATCTCGCACAATCTTTCAATGGTTTCGCGGCGGTATCTGCAACTTTCCTTGGTGGGAAGTATATCCTTTCGGGTAAAACTTTAAGCGAGGCCGATACCAAATCAATGTCGCCAGAGCAATTAAATTCATATTTAAACCACGAAGCATCTGCTGTGCAAATTCCATTTGTTGTGATAAGTATTGTGGTTTTTTTGGTAGCCATAATGGTGTGGCGAACTACATTCCCTAAAATTAAAGAGGAAACTCATATAGAGAAAGAAGAAGGGCGCAGGCCTTTAAGTGTACGGATACTTGAATTAACAAAAGATAAACACCTCATGTCTGGTGTGTTAGCAGAGTTTTTTTATGTTGGTGCGCAGGCCTGTGTAAGCAGTTTCTTTATTCGCTTTAGCGAACGGGTTGCAGGCTTTGCAGAAAAACCGGCTTCTCTTAATTTATCTATTGCCTTTGGGTTATTTATGGCCGGCAGGTTTATTGGCACCTTACTAATGCGGTTCTTTAATCCGGTTAAACTGCTGGTTACTTACGCTGTTATAAATATTATCTTAATTACTGCTGCGGTTAATCTGCAGGGTGCCATCGCGGTTTATACCTTAATGGCGGTATGGTTCTTTATGTCTATCATGTTCCCAACCATTTTCTCGTTAAGCATCCGCGATCTGGGTTCTAAAACAAAGCTTGGGTCATCATTGGTGATAATGGGTATTGTTGGCGGTGCGGTACTGCCACCTATAATGGGCCGTATCTCTGATGCATCTAATATTCAGGTATCCTATTTAGTGCCGGGTGTTTGTTTTATAGGGATACTTTGGTTTGCCGTTAAAAACTTAAAGGTTAAGAAGGTAGAAATGGTGGCGGGACATTAATGAATTAAATCGATCTGTCATTTCGAACGAGGTACGAGGAGAAATCTTGTTCATTGTGCAATGTTCGCCACCTATCATATGAACAGGATTTCTCACTATCGTTCGAAATGACATTCTATTTTAATAATAAGTGAAATGGATTTAAATCTAAAAAACAAGGTAATTATTGTAACAGGTGGTGCTAAGGGCATAGGCGAGGGTATTGTTAACGCGCTTGCCGCCGAAGGTGCCATCCCGGTAATTATTGGCAGGAGCCGGGAGGATAATTTAAAAGTTGTTGATGCTATTATCGCCAAGGGCGGACAAAGCGGGCAGGTTGTGGCCGAACTAACCAAGCCCGAAGAATGTGAACAAGCCGTTAAAGCGATTATAAAGCAATACGGCCGGATAGATGGCCTGGTGAATAATGCCGGGGTAAACGATGGCGTGGGCTTAGAAAATGGCAATTACGACGATTTTATAGCATCGCTGCACAAAAACATGGTGCATTATTATCTGATAGCGCATTATGCATTACCACAATTAAAAGAATCAAAAGGGGCGATACTGAATATCACCTCTAAAACCGCCGAAACAGGGCAGGGGAATACATCCGGATATGCTGCTTCAAACGGTGGGCGCAACGCCTTAACCCGCGAATGGGCGGTCGAATTATTAAAATATGGCATCCGTGTTAACGCCGTTGTAGTTGCCGAGTGCTGGACACCGCTTTATGAGAACTGGATAAATACCCTTGCCGATCCTATTGCGAAGCGTAAGGAGATCGAAGCCAAAATACCGCTTGGCCAGCGTATGACCACCACCGCAGAGATAGCTAATACCGTTGTGTTCTTGTTATCAGATCGGTCCAGCCATACCACCAGGCAAATTATTTATGTTGATGGTGGTTATGTGCATCTGGATAGGGCACTGGCAAATGCATAATTTACAATAAGCCTTTCAACTCTTGCCATACATTGTTAGCCAGTATCTTAGCACCTTCGGCAGTAGGATGGATGCCATCCTTTTGATTTAAAGCGCGTACACCACCCACACCCTGCAATAAAAATGGCACTAAGGTCATGTTGTTTTTGGCGGCCAGTTTTGGGAATATGTCTTTAAAATCGCTTACATAATCAGCGCCCATGTTTGGTGGTACCTGCATGCCCAGCATTACCAGCTTGGCGTTTGGATATTTTGCTTTAACATGGTCAATTATGGTTTGCAGGTTTTGTTCAGTTTCTTTTACCGGGATACCGCGCAGGCCATCGTTTGCGCCAAGTTCCAGTACAAAAATATCTATATGCTGTTTCAGCAGCCAGTCTATACGACTTTTGCCACCGGCAGATGTTTCGCCGCTTAGGCCACCATTAATGATGGTATATGGCAGCTTTGCCGAGTCTATCTTGGTTTGCAATACGCTGGGGTATGATTCTGACGCGTCATCCAAACCATAACCCGCGGTTAGGCTATCGCCAAAAACTAAAATATTTTTATTTGCTGTAGAAGCCTCTTTTGTCTCCGCTTTCTCCGATGTATCATTCGATGTTGGCTGGCTGCCGCAACCGGCAACGGTTATGGTGAGTGCAAGTGCAGTAATTATTCTGAGTTTGTTAAGCATATTATTTATGAGTTCGACCGCAGTATCTCCAGCGGTGGTTTGTTTAAAACGCCCCTGCTGTTTAGCAGGCCAATTATAACTGTTAACGAGGTAATAGTGAAAAAGATTACCATAACCGGTAAAAAATTAACCGCGTAAGGCATATCAAAGGTGTATTTGGCCAGCAACCAACTGGAGCCGATGGCAATAACAATACCTGTAAGGGCCGATAGAGCCCCCAGGAACAGGTATTCTAAAGCGGTTATGGCAAAGATCTGTTTACGGCTGCCACCCAGGGTTCGTAATAAAACGCTTTCCTGTATGCGCTGGTATTTGCTGATGCGTACCGACGATATCAACACGATAACACCCGTAATGATACTAAAACCGCTCATAAACTTAATAACATAACCAATTTTGCCTAATAATTCGTCCAGTACGTTTAGTATTAGCCCCAGATCAATAATAGATACATTGGGGAACTGCTTTACTACCGCCTGCTGGTATTTTGCCGAAACTGTATTAGATGGCACATGCGTTAACAGCACATGGATCTGCGGTGCATCTTCCAAAACCCCGGTAGGGAACACTACCTGGAAATTGGTTGATATTTTGTTCCAGTTTACCTTACGGATGCTACTGATATAGGCCTGCATCATTACCCCCTGTACATTAAATACCAGTTTGTCGCCAACTTTGGCATTAATGCGGTTGGCAAAACGTTCCTCGGCAGATACGGGGATGTCTTTACCGGGCTCGGCCCTGCCTGTCCAGGTGCCGCTTGTTACCCTTTCTGACGGGGTAAGCGAATCGCGGTAGGTAACCCGGTATTCATACGTAAAAGCACGTTGTGATATATGCAGGGCTGTATCTTTTTTGGCATCAGCAGCGGTTTTGCCGTTCACTTTTTCTAACCGCATGGTAATGATGGGCACTTGCGAAAGCACCGGCAGACCTTGTTTGCGGGTAAGATCGGCAACGGCTTTTTGCTGGGCGGTTTGTATATCAAACAATATCATGTTCGATTGATTATCGCCGGCTGATAGCGTTACCTGGCTAATAAGTAACTGCTGGATCAGGAATAGCGTAGCAATAAATGCCGTGCTTAAGCCGATAGAAACAGTGAGGATGATAGTTTGATTATTTGGCCGGTATAAGTTGGCAAAACCTTGCCGCCAGATGTAACTCCATGAGCTCATAACCAGTAACCTTGTAAACCTGATCAACAACCAGGCAATGGCGGTAAGAATAAGAAATGCGACCATTATCCCTATGGTAAAAAAGCCTGCCGCCATCCAATCGCCTATTTGCAGGTAAGCAAATGATGTGATAAATAATAAAACCAGCAGATAAACCAACCAGCGAAATGGGTCGCGGATGGTGGTGGTATCATCAACAGAAAGCCTTAAAGTGTTTAGCGGCGATATATTGCGGATAGATATTAGCGGAAGCAGCGCGAATAATATGGATATAATAAGCCCCAATAAAATGCCTTGCCAAATAGCCATCCATGATATATTTACGGATATGGTTATCGGCAGGAAATCTTCCAGTACTAAGGGTAGCAGATGCTGTATGCCTGTGCCTAATATAGCCCCCGCTACCGAACCAATAAGGCCGATGCCGGTTATCTGTATCAAATAAATTAAAAATGCTTCTGAGGCTTTTACACCCATGCAGCGCATAATAGCTATAGATTGTATTTTTTCGCGGATGTAAATATTTATAGCACTTGCCACACCCACACAACCCAACAGTAAGGCAATAAACCCTACTAAGGATAAGAACCTCGACAAGTCTGCAAATGAGCGGCTTGTGCCTTCCTTTTTGCCTTCAACGGTATCGTAATTAAAACCTGCTTTGTCCAGCGTGGGGTCCAGGCCTTTTACCAGCTTGGCTATATTGGTTTTGTTGCCGTATTTATAATAATAGCTATAATTGATGCGGCTGCCTGTGGTTATCAACCCGGTTTTATCCAGGTATTGCATGGGGATATACACAGTAGGTGCAATGCTTGCCGAGATCCCCGTTTGCCCCGGGGCCTTGTTTAATACCCCTGCTATCGCGAAAGTTTCCTGTCCAACTTTTATAGAGTCGTTAACTTTGGCATTAAATTGCAGCATCAGGGTTTTATCAACCAAAGCATACTTGCCTTTCTTAAAACCGCGGCCGGCTTGTACGGGTATAGTTTCCAGGTCGCCATAGTAAGGGAAGTTACCTTGCAGCGCCTTTACTTGCACCAGCCTTGTGTTTTGGCTTTTTGTAAAGTACACCATAGACGGAAAACTACGTTCCTGCGAGCGATCATCGCCCAGGTTATTAAGCAGTTTTTGCAATTTGGCATCCGGCTGTTTGTTACCGCTAATGGTAAGGTCGGCACCAATTAAGGTAGCGGCCTGGTTGTTAACATCATTTTGAATATTGTACCTGAACGAGTAGATAGCTACCAGTGCGCCAATACCAAATACGATAGACGAGATAAACAACAACAGCCTGCCGCGGTTGCGGCGACTATCTCGCAGGGCCATTCTAAACAGCCAGGCAACGTTTATTTTTCTTTTAAAATTTACGGTATCCATTGGCGCGTTATTCATTACCGGTTTTATCATCAGCAACCAATTTGCCGCCTTTTATTCTTATAATACGATGGGTTTTGGCAGCCAGTTCCAGATCATGCGTTACCAAAACAAGGGTGGTGCCTGCCTCGCGGTTAAGGTCGAATATCAGCTTTACAACTTTCTCGCTTGTTTCAGCATCTAAATTCCCGGTTGGTTCATCGGCAAATAATATTTTTGGCGAATTGGAAAATGCCCTTGCCAATGATACCCGCTGCTGCTCGCCGCCTGATAGCTGTGCAGGGTAGTGGTGGCTGCGGTCGGCCAGGCCAACTTTGTCGAGCAGGTCTAAAGAGCGGGCTTTAATATTTTTCTCGCCACGAAGCTCTAACGGAACCATCACATTCTCTAAGGCCGTTAAGGTAGGCAGTAATTGAAAGTTCTGGAATATGAAACCAACGTATTGGTTACGTACCTGCGCGCGTTTATCTTCGCTTAAATTGCTTAGGCTGATGCCATTCAGCTCAACAATACCGGCAGTTGCACTGTCAAGACCGGCACAAAGGCCAAGCAAGGTAGTTTTACCGCTGCCCGATGGGCCGACGATAGCATTTGTAGAGCCTTCGCTGATGTTGAAATTTATATTATCTAAAACAGTTAAAAGGCGGCCGGCGCTTTTATAAGTTTTGTTTAGGTTTGATATGTTTAAAATGGTTTCCAAATTTTAATTATTTTATTGTAATAAAGTAAATATCAAAGAATTATTAATAAGGATATGTTATTATATGTTTACTTACAAAAGCATTACATAACGCAGCTGTTTTTAAAATGCCGAATATTTTCTACACTTGTAAATAAACTATACCTATGCATGGATATCCCGGGCAACATCGAATTTTAGTTGCTGTAGATTGTATCATATTTGGATTTGATGGCTGGAACATCAAATTGTTACTGGTAGAACGCAGTTTAAAACCAGAAAGTGGAAAATGGAGCCTGATGGGTGGGTTCATTAATCCATCAGAAAGCCCCGAGGATGCTGCAAACCGCGTGCTGGAAGAACGCACCGGATTGAAGAATGTGTACATGGAGCAATTTCGTGTGTTTGGCAAACCAGACCGCGACCCGGTGGAGCGTACATTATCTGTGGCTTACTTCGCACTGATAGATATTCAGCAATACGAAACGCAGATAACCACAGAAAACCATCCCGTTTGGTATTTGCTTGATGAAATGCCCGAGATGGTATTTGATCATGCCGAAATGGTGAAGCTGGCCAAAAAGCAGTTACGTTATAAAGCCGCCCTGCATCCTATATTATTTCAGCTACTGCCCGGGCGTTTTACTATACCACAGCTACAGGCCTTGTATGAAGGGGTTTACCAAACCGAGTTTGATGACCGTAACTTCAGCCGTAAGCTGCTTTCAACAGGTTTGCTGGTAAAACTGGCTGAAAAGGATAAGCAATCATCCAAAAAAGGCGCGTTTTATTATCGGTTAGATCAATCAAATTATGAAAAGAACTTTGAAAAATTCCTGAACCTGGTGCCTAACCCCGATAAATTCTTTTAAACCATAAGTCTCATCCCCATTTTTAGCACACAACACGCAGATATATTTAGGTTTACAATTAAACTACTTACATTTAATGTACGCTTTTGCATCTACATTGGCAGGGTAAATTATAACCAGTTATTAAGTTGAATAGGGTGAGGGCTTTACGTGTTGTAATAACATTTATATTAGTTTGTTGCAGTTATTTAGGTTTTGCCCAGGGCACATCAAGCCAGGGCAAGGAATTTTGGACTGCCTATATGTCGCATATAGAAGATAACGGACCAAGCCAAATGAGCCTTTACATTACGGCGGATGAAAATACTACGGTAACATTAGAGGTAGCAGATGGTAGTTTTGCTCCGCTAACCCAAAATGTTATTGCCAAACAAGTAACAATTATAGATGTTCCAAAAAGTGCTTTCCTGAAAGATCCCGGCTTATCGCCAACGGCAAAAGGCTTGCATATCACATCTGAAAAAAAGATAGCGGTTTACGCGCATATTTATTCGCAAAGTGTATCCGGCGCTACACTTTTACTGCCGGTTGCTGTTTTGGGTAAAACTTATTATTCTCTTAATTACACCCAGGATTCAAACGCGCCTGGAAGGGCATTTTCAACCTTTATGGTGATAGCAACCGAGGATAATACTACTGTTGAGATCACGCCATCGCAACTATTGCTTGACGGAAAAGCAGCCGGACAAGCCTTCTCGATCCCTTTAAAGAAAGGAGAGGTTTACCAGGGTATGTCACTTAGTGATCTCACAAATACCAAGATCAAAAGTGTTAGCACCGTAAACGGCGAATGCAAGAAAATAGCTGTTTTTTCTGGCAGTACAAAAATTGGTATAGGTTGTTATGACGCACAGCATTTTACATCAGATAATCTTTTTCAGCAGGTTTATCCAACTACAGCTTGGGGTAAAAATTATTTAACGGTGCCACTAAAAGGCAGAGATTACGATATATACAGGGTTTTTTGCAGTGAACCTAATACTTTGCTTACTATAAATGGTGCAGTGATCCCACAGGCAAGTATCCGGAATAATGTTTACGAGTTCTCTTCACAGGTTACAAACAATATTACTGCAGATAAACCTATACAGGTGATACAATACGCGGTTACCCAAGGCAAGGTATTAGGCAATGGTTGCCAGTTTGATGAACGCGATGTGGGTGATCCCGAAATGATATATCTTAACCCGCTCGAACAAACGCTTGATCATGTTACCCTGTATTCTTCCATTTTTAATGCAATTAGCTATCATTATATTAATGTGGTTATCAGGGCCGATAAAGCTTCTACTTTTAAGCTTGATGGTGCGCCATACACAAGCTTTGTGGCTATCCTTAATAACCAGGCTTATTCTTACGCACAAATACCTGTAAGCGCGGGTACACATTTTATTAGTGCCGATGGTGGCTTTAACGCGATAGCCTATGGTTTTGGTCAAAATGAATCGTACGGTTACTCGGCCGG
>NZ_JAQBOI010000121.1 GCF_028288105.1 Mucilaginibacter sp.
TTATTTCGGGTTTATTACAGGCATAGCTGCCGCTTAAAAGCAGCAGTATGCCTGTATAAATTGTATATTTTTTAATGGGTTTATACCAAAACATTACCGGTCATTTCTTCGGGGATGGGTACACCTAACATTTGTAATACGGTTGGTGCAATATCGCCCAGCTTACCATCTTTTACGTGCTTAACATCGCTATCAATAATAATACAAGGCACCAGGTTGGTAGTATGCGCTGTATTTGGCGAACCATCTTCATTTATCATATAATCGGCATTGCCATGATCGGCAATAATGATGAACGAATAGCCATTTCTTAAACCGGTTTCTACCACTGCTTTTGTGCAGGCATCGGCAGTTTCGGCAGCTTTCATAACCGCGCTAAACACTCCTGTATGGCCAACCATATCAGTATTGGCAAAGTTTAGGCATATAAAATCGGGCCAACCACTTTCCAGTTCGGGAATGATGGCATCACGGATACCTTCGGCACTCATTTCGGGCTGCAAATCGTAGGTAGCAACCTTTGGCGATGGTATTAATAAGCGTTTCTCGTTATTAAACGCTGTTTCGCGGCCCCCGGAGAAGAAGAACGTTACATGTGGATATTTCTCTGTTTCGGCAATACGGATCTGGTTTTTATTGGCGCCTTCTAAAACTTCACCCAAGGTTTTGGTTAGGTCATCCTTACGGAAAACTACCTTAACATTTTTGAAAGTTTCATCGTACGATGTCATGGTAACATAATGCACGTTAAGCGGATGCATATTATACTCGGGAAATGCCTTTTGCGTAAGTGCCAGTGAGATCTCGCGGCCTCTATCCGTACGGAAGTTGAAACAGATAACCACATCGCCTTCTTTTATAACAGCAAGTGGTTTACCATAGCTATCTACACGTACCACCGGTAAAATAAACTCATCGGTAATACCTTCATCATATGATTTTTTGATAGAAGCGATGATA
This sequence comes from Mucilaginibacter sp., assembly GCF_028288105.1. Taxonomy (GTDB): domain Bacteria; phylum Bacteroidota; class Bacteroidia; order Sphingobacteriales; family Sphingobacteriaceae; genus Mucilaginibacter. Next base: position 961 of record NZ_JAQBOI010000121.1, read on the forward strand.
TCCTGAGAAGCCTCGCCTTCGCCGTTAACCATCAGGTCGTAAGCCTTTTTAACGCGCTCCCATCGGTTATCCCTATCCATAGCATAATACCTGCCAATGGCCGATGCCAGCTTTACAGGGGTAGGGGCAATATGATCCTCTAGTTCGGTTATGAAATTTATGCCCGAATTAGGATCGGTATCGCGGCCATCCAAAAAGGCATGGATAAATACCTTTTGCAACCCTAACGATGTGGTAGCATCTACTAAACCTTTTAAGTGGTTAATATGCGCGTGCACACCACCATCGCTTACCAGGCCAATAAAATGCACATCTTTATTATTTGCCCTTGCATAATCAAAAGCCTCAACCAGGGCTTCGTTTTGTACAAACTCGTTATCAATAACTGCTTTGTTTATACGGCCCAGTTCCTGGTAAACCACACGGCCGGCACCTAAATTCATGTGCCCAACTTCAGAGTTCCCCATTTGTCCTTCGGGCAAGCCAACAGCAATGCCCGAAGCTTCAAGCTTTGAGTTTGGGTACTGCGCTATCATAGAATCGAAGAATGGTGTATCTGCCGCTATTATAGCGTTCGATTTATCGTTACGGCCGTAACCCCAGCCGTCGAGTATAATTAATGCAACTTTTTTTCTGTTTTCCACAATGCAAATATAAAAGCAACGTTTAAAGATTGTAGTTTAAACACCTTTATTTTTTTAAGATGCAACAATTCTTTAGTTTAATGGTCATATAAATGATGAAACTAAGATACCTGCCGCTACTTTCTCTGTTGTTCCTGTTGCCTATGGTAGCAACTGCGGATACTATTGAAAAAATTTCGGAACTTATTAAACAGGGTAACGCGCACGAGATCGCCAAATTCTTTGCAACTAATGTAGACATTAGCATATTGGATGAAACCAATGTTTACTCAAAGGCACAGTCTGAAATGATACTGGATAAGTTTTTTAAAGAAAATAAACCTCAAACGGTAAAGCTGCTTCATCGAATAAACTCCAACCCCAATTATAACTTTGGCGTGCTTATTTTAACTACCGATAAGGGCAAGTTCCGGGTGTCATATACCCTTAAAGAAGTTAATAAAGTAATGGCAATCATTGAGTTGCGAATAGAAACTGAAAAACCTAATTAATCATCAATTGTTCTTACTTTTGAAACTCAAAAAAGCAAAGGTTTGAACAAAGAAATTATACACCAGTTTATAGTAAATGCCTTAAGTGAAGATGTTGGCGACGGCGACCATACATCACTATCAACTATTGAAGCAGGGACACAAGGTAAAGCAAAATTATTAGTTAAAGATACCGGTATACTGGCAGGCGTTGAGCTGGCGGCAGAGATATTTCGTGAAGTTGACCCTAACCTTAAGCTGAACATTTTTTTGAACGATGGCGCCGAGGTTAAACCCAAAGATATCGCGTTTGAAGTAGAGGGCGATGCCCAAAGTATTTTAAAGGCCGAACGTTTGGTGTTAAACTGTATGCAGCGCATGAGCGGCATTGCTACTAATACCCACCAGATAGTAGACCTTTTACAAGGCACAAATACTAAAGTTTTAGATACGCGCAAAACAACACCAGGAATGCGCTACCTCGAAAAATGGGCTGTACGTACTGGCGGAGGCGTTAACCATCGTTTCGGTTTGTATGATATGATCCTGATAAAAGATAATCATGTTGATTATTCGGGCGGGATACGCCAGGCAATTGAAAATGCCAACCGTTATATTAACGAAACAGGAAAAAAACTGGCAATTGAGATTGAAGTAAGAAACCTTGATGAGTTGGAGCAGGTTTTGCAAACCGGCAATGTTAACCGTATATTAATAGATAATTTTAATTTTGCTGACCTTAAGCAGGCAGTAAACATGATAGAAGGCCGCTATATTACAGAAGCATCTGGTGGCATAACTATTGATAATATACGTGATTATGCCAATTGCGGTGTAGATTATGTATCGGTAGGCGCGCTTACGCATTCTGTGAAAAGTTTAGATCTTAGTTTAAAAGCAGTAAAATTATAATGATATATTGCGGTAGTATAACATCAATTTAATAATATTGCAGACAGATGCTATCAATCTACTCGATTTCAGCGCTTATTCTGGCTTACCTATTCGGATCAATTCCTACTGCAGTATGGATAGGGCAGGCATTTTACAATATAGACGTACGGGAATACGGCAGCGGTAACGCCGGTGCTACAAATACTTTTAGGGTGCTGGGCAAAAAAGCAGGCATACCTGTAATGCTGCTTGATATTTTAAAAGGATGGACAGCCACTAATCTGGCCTATGTTATAGGGGTTACTACTACAGGGGCCTATCATTCCATAGCATTTACTAATTACGAACTGGCACTTGGTATAGCCGCGGTTATGGGGCATTTGTTCCCGGTTTTTGCAGGCTTTAGAGGGGGGAAGGGTATTGCCACGCTTTTTGGAATGATATTGGCTATAAACTTACCAGCTTCTTTACTTTGCGTATTGGTATTTATTGTAACGCTGCTAATAACCAGGTATGTATCATTAGCATCCATAATGGCAGGTTTTACGTATCCCATCGGTGTAACATTTATATTTCCGGTGTATATTAAATCGGTCATAATATATGGAATGTGTATTTGCATACTGATACTGGTTACGCATCAAAAAAACATAGAACGATTATTAAAAGGTAAAGAGTCAAAAGTTAATTTATTTAAAAAGAAAACTACCTGACTTGCCATGAAAAGAATTAAACCTATCCTCGCGCTGGCTATAATTGCCATCGCTATTTACGCATGTTCTACAGTGCCGTTAACCGGCCGTTCACAATTAAGCTTAGTAAGTGATGACCAGATAAACCCTGCCGCGGCACAAAGTTATCGCCAGTTATTATCAGACCCCAGCACAAAAGTTATTAATAGCGGTACCGATGCCCAGCGTGTTAAACGCATAGGCAATCAGCTTGCTATCGCAATCGATAGTTATTTAAAAACTAATGGCTATGGCGATCAGTATAATTATCAGTGGGAGTTTAACCTGATACAAAGTAAAGAGATAAACGCATGGTGTATGCCGGGTGGTAAAGTTGCGGTTTATAGCGGTATACTGCCCATTACGCAAACTGATGCGGGCTTAGCTACCGTTATGGGGCATGAAATTGGCCATGCTATTGCCCACCACTCTGCCGAAGCACTTTCACAGCAAATGGCTGTACAGGCCGGCGGTGCAGCAGTTGGTGCTGCTACGGGCAACAAATCGCAAACTACACAAGCTATTATAGGCACACTTTACGGTGTAGGCGGCCAACTGGCAACATTAAAATATTCGAGAGATAAAGAGAATGAAGCCGATAGGCTGGGTTTAACTTTTATGGCTATGGCCGGTTATGACCCACGCCAGGCTGTTAGCTTTTGGCAACGTATGGCCGCGCAAAACCAGGGCGCCCCACCAGAATTTTTAAGTACACACCCATCTGATGCTACCCGTATAGCTAATATTCAAAAGCTGATACCCGAGGCGATGAAATATTATAAGGGAAAATAAGAGAATTTAACCACAGAGTACACAAAGATTTTCACAGAGGTCACAGAGTTTAAATTCTGTGACCTTTGTGTTACTATAGAGGGTATAGCTTAAATATTAAGGCCTCTGTGTAACTCTGTGTTTTTCTTTCTCTGTGTCCTCTGTGGTTTAAAAACAAACCATATAATTCATAGTTTTACACCCATGGCCACATCTAAATCACGCTTTTTAACCGCCCAATGGCGTAACTTGGTAATGCTGAACTACGAGGTTGACCCCGAAATACTAAAGCCGTATCTGCCAGCTGCTACAGAGATAGATCTTTGGCAAGGCAAGGCATTGGTTAGTATGGTTGGTTTTATGTTCAAGGATACGCATGTACTGGGCATAAAATGGCCATTCCACGTAAATTTTGAGGAGGTGAACCTGCGCTTTTATGTTCGCCATTTTGATGGTAAGCAATGGAAACGCGGCGCGGTATTTATAAGCGAAATAGTGCCCAAAAGCATGATCGCGCTTATTGCTAATAATCTTTATAAAGAACATTACCGTTCGTTGCCTATGCGGCATTCAGTAACCAAAGAGGGTGCTAATCATACCCGGTTTTTATACGAGTGGAAACTAAAGGGCACTTGGAATAAATTAGGCGCGACAGTTCGCAATAGTCTTATCCCAATAGAAGCCGGCAGCCCCGAAGAATTTATATTTGAGCATTACTGGGGATATAACCGCTTAACCGATTATAAAACTATGCAATACGAGGTAGAGCATATTGCCTGGCAAATTGCCGAGGTTAAAGATTTTGTTTTTGAGGCGGATATAAAAGAATTATACGGCGACGCGTTTGTGCCCTATTTGAGTGTAAAGCCGTTCTCCGCTTTCTGGGCAAATGGTTCGGAAATAGCTGTTAGGATTGCGGATAAGCTGCTCCTTGACCCAATACTTCCAGGATAGCTTTTGCCTTCAATAAACATTCCTCATATTCCTGCTCTGCATTAGCGTGGTAGGTGATGGCGCTGCCCACATGGAACGATAAATACTTTTTGGTGGAATTGTATAGCAGGGTGCGGATCACTACGTTAAAATCAAAATCATTATCCTCGCTAAAATAACCTACTGCGCCCGAGTATACTCCTCGTTTGCTCCGTTCATATTGTTCCATGAGCTGCATGGCGCTAATTTTTGGTGCACCGGTCATGCTGCCCATGGGGAAGGTGTTTTTTACCGCTTCTATAGCAGATACATCATCGCGCAACTCGCATACCACGGTTGATACCATTTGGTGCACCTGCTTAAAGCTTTGTATACTGTAAAGCCCTTCGGTTTTAACCGTGCCGGGTTTAGCGGAATGTGTAAGGTCATTCCGCACCAGGTCTACAATCATTACGTTTTCCTGTAGTTCTTTTGGGTGATTACGGAGTTCCTCTATAATGGATTGGTCCACCTTCTTATCAGCATCGCGCCGGGCAGTTCCTTTTATGGGTTGTGAGATCAGTTTACTGCCTCGTTTCGCCAAAAAACGCTCGGGCGAAGCACACATAATATAATTGCCTTTCCACTTAAAAAAAGTAGAGAATGGGGTGGGGGAAACGCTATTTAAATTTGAGAAGATAGCCAGCGGGTCAATTACGGTATCTTCCGCAAAAAACTCCTGGCAAAAATTGGTCACGTATATATCCCCACGAACAATGTGGTTTTTGATCTTCTCTACGGTGTCCACATATTCTGGTCTGCTAAAGCGGGGTTGCAGGTTAATAGAGGTGACAGTATGGGGCGTCGAGGGTTCGAATCCCTCTGGCTCCACTAGCTTTTGGATTTTGTCATTATCACCAATTATCTCAACCATATTCCCTTTTATGCTGATAAGTGTTTCAGGCGCAAAAAAGTAAAGGTCGGGGAAATCAAGCTGGTCGGGGTTGTTGGATTGCAGGTTCTCTGTTTCGTTCTTCAGGTCGTAACCAAAAAAACCGGTTATCCAGCCGGGGTTAGCACTCCTAAAAGCCGATAGCTGCGTGAAAGCATCGCCTGCACTGGCCGTTAACTCTGCTTTGGTACCAACGGCTATTATAGTGTCGAACTTGCCGTAGGGATCGTTAAAGCTGTTGCTATCGAGGTAGCAAAGGGTATCAAAGGTTGCAGCCCATGCAAGCGCCTTTTGTTTAAATACGGCTACGTCGGATATCTCGATAATCACACTACAAAAATAGTTAACTAAATATAAAAGGCCCCGATAAATCGAGGCCTTTTGAAATGTTTTATAATGTTTCTGGTGAGGACACCAGAAACAGAAGATATTATACCATTTGGCGGTGTCCCCACCGCCAATCGTTAAACTCTATTGCAACACCAAAGTCTGTTTTCTGTCTGGTCCTACAGATAACCATTTCACAGGTACCTCAAGCTCAGCTTCTAAATATTCGATGTACGACTGCAGTTTTGCAGGGATCTCGTTCAATTCGGTAATGCCTGTAAGGTCTTCGTTCCAACCATCAATTTCTTTCAAAACAGGGTGGGCATCAACCGAGCAAATATCATAAGGCATGTAATCTATCTGTTCGCCTAAGTAGTTGTAGTGTGTACAAGCGTAGATCTTATCAAAACCGCTAAGCACATCGGCTTTTGTCATTACCAATTGGGTAACACCATTCAGCATAATAGCATATTTCAAAGCAGGAAGATCGATCCAGCCGGTACGGCGTGGCCTGCCTGTTGTAGCGCCAAACTCGTGGCCTATGCGGCGTAATTCTTCGCCCATTTCATCGTTTAATTCGGTAGGGAAGGGGCCTCCACCAACACGGGTGCAATAAGCTTTAAAAATACCTATTACATCGCCAATTTTACTTGGGGCAATACCTAAACCAGTACAAGCACCGGCAGCCGTAGTATTTGATGAGGTAACAAACGGGTACGAACCAAAGTCGATATCCAACATGGCGCCTTGTGCACCTTCAGCTAATACCTTTTTACCGTCCTTAATATATTGGTTAACCAAATGTTCAGAATCAACCAGCGGGAATTGTTTGATGTATTCAATCGCTTCAAAAAATGCAGCCTCGCGCTCGCTAAAATCAGCTACTTCGCCATACATGGCTTGTAACATTGAAGTATGCTTGTCAACCAGTTTCTGGTAACGGTCTTTAAAATCGGGCAGGGTGATATCACCAATACGTAAACCATTACGGCCGGTTTTATCCATATAAGTTGGGCCGATACCTTTTAATGTTGAACCAATTTTGCCATCGCCCATTTTCTTTTCAGAAGCGGCATCAAGCAGTTGGTGAGTTGGAAGAATTAGATGCGCTTTTTTAGCTATCATCAAATTCTTTTTCGCTAAAAGATCATGACCAGCATCTTTAAGCTTATCAAGCTCCTTTTTCAAGGTGATAGGATCGATAACAACGCCATTACCAATCAGGTTCATGGTGTTATCAAAAAATATTCCCGAAGGGATAGTATTTAAAACAAATTTTTTGCCTTCAAACTCTAAAGTATGACCGGCATTTGGGCCGCCCTGGAAACGGGCTATCAGGTCATAACCTGCGCTAAGCACATCAACAATTTTACCTTTACCTTCGTCGCCCCACTGGAGGCCTAATAATACATCAACAGCCATTAAATGATATCTTTATCTGAATATAAGTTTAAATGAATTTTTTTGTGCACTACTGAACTCTTCTGTCGCAATAACCTTCGCGAAGTTTGGCGCAATTACCATAAAGGTTTAAAGAGTGGTGCTTGATTTCGAATTTTAAAAGATCGCCCATCATACTCTGGATCTGCTGTATACGCGGGTCGCAGAACTCAACCACTTTGCCGCAATCAATACAAATAATGTGATCGTGCTGTTTGTAGCCGTATGATTTTTCGAACTGGGCCATGTTCTTGCCAAACTGGTGTTTGGTTACCAGATCGCATGATACCAGCAATTCTAAAGTGTTGTAAACCGTGGCGCGGCTTACGCGGTATTTCTTATTCTTCATGTGGATGTATAAAGATTCCACATCAAAATGATCGCTTCTCGAATAAATTTCTTCGAGTATGGCAAAGCGCTCGGGTGTTTTCCGGAGACTTTTGTTTTCGAGGTAGGCCTCAAAAATCTTTTTTACCAACGCAATAGTTTCCTGTACAGGCATAATGTTAAATTAACATGGCAAAGGTATTATTTTTTTAGTTGATTGTGTTAATGTTAGTTGTTTGCGTTGAATTTGTTAATAAGTCAAAACCACTCAAATTATCAAACCACTCAATCACTTATCGGTATTACGATGCTTTTTCTACCAC
>NZ_JAQBOI010000131.1 GCF_028288105.1 Mucilaginibacter sp.
CTTTTATCAGCATCAATAACAGCCTGCACCGGCGACCGCAGCAAAGCCACTTTAGGCGGTACAAAAGATACTGTTGCTAAAGCGGGTACTGGTGACCCGAATAATACCCATGCGGCGGATTCCTCAAAAATGGATAGTGTGAATAAAGGCAATGCCAACCCGAGCGGCCGTGGAGCAAGCGATACGCTGAATGCACGACCAGTTCATTAACATATAATTAAATATTGTTTTTTGATTAAAACTGTTGGTATTATAAAATATAGATTTTATATTTACGTCCCTAACTGATTTAATCACATGATACGTACCCGATCTAAGAGAGTACTTTTGGTGGCTGCAAACGCTTTTCCCGACCAATTATTGGTCGAATACAATAATGTGAAGCACATCTCTTTAACTACCGCGATATTCCCGTCAATACACGAAATAAAGCCCGACGTTATTCTGTTTGACCATGCACACATGGCAGATAACATGGAAAAGGTGCTGCGGCGTTTGCAAAGCAACCCTTTTTACAAGCATATTAAAATTTGCTGTTATAAAAGAACTGAGAGCATTAGAGCCGATGCAACGCTTAAGGTTTTAGGTGTACACCACATGATATACCATGAGGACCTGCAAAAAGAATCAAAGGGCAGCGTAACGCTTAATGCAATAAATAACCTTGTAAATGCTTCCCTTATTAAGTGGGTAGCGGGAGTAGCATAATTAAATTTCTGCGTATTAGTTAAATTGTCTTCTCGTTATTGGGCATTGTCCGTTGTCTATCATCTTTTCCTGCTGCGCCTTTGGCGTTAATCATTTTACATACAAGTAACACTTTTACAATAAATACCTGTTAAACTTGTATGCTTGTTATCAGTGTTCAATAAGTTAACATTGATTAGGGCTTAAAGCGTATCACATAAATGAAAATAGGAATAGTTTGTTATCCCACTTTTGGCGGAAGCGGAGTTGTTGCTACAGAATTAGGTAAAGCCCTTGCAGACAGGGGGCATCAAATTCATTTTGTTACCTACAACCAGCCAGCCCGGCTCGATTTTTTTTCAGAAAATCTTTTTTATCACGAAGTATCGGTATCGCAATACCCATTGTTTGATTACCCGCCTTATGAACTGGCATTGGCCAGCCGTTTGGTTGATGTGGTACGGTTTGAGCAACTGGATCTGCTGCATGTGCATTATGCTATCCCACATGCTTCTGCAGCGTTTATGGCTAAGCAAATACTGGCAACTTATGGTATTTCTATCCCTTTTATAACCACCCTACATGGTACCGATATCACCCTTGTTGGGCAGGATAGCACCTACAAACCGGTTGTTACCTTCTCTATCAATAAATCTGACGGAGTGACCGCGGTATCAGAACATTTAAAGCAGGATACCTATAAGTATTTCGATATAGAAAAAGATATTAGGGTGATCCCTAATTTTATTGATCTTACCCGTTTCAGCCTTAAAGCAAAAGACCATTTTAAGAAAGCAATTGCCCCTAATGGCGAAAAAGTTTTGGTGCATACCTCCAACTTCCGTAAGGTAAAACGCACAGAAGATGTGGTGAAAATGTTTGCCAAAGTGATAGAAAAGATACCATCCAAGCTGTTAATGGTTGGTGATGGCGGCGAGCGGTCTGTATGTGAGCAATTGAGCCGCGATTTAGGTATATCAGAGCATGTACGCTTTTTAGGAAAGCAGGATGCTATTGAAGAGATCCTTTCGGTATCTGACCTGTTTCTGATGCCATCGCAATCTGAAAGTTTTGGTTTAGCCGCATTAGAAGCAATGGCCTGCAAAGTGCCTGTAATAAGTAGTAATGCCGGTGGCTTACCCGAATTAAACATTGAGGGTGTAACTGGCTTTTTAAAGGATGTAGGCGATGTTGATGGGATGGCCGAAAGAGCTATTTATATACTGGAAGACGAGGCAAGGCTAAATCAATTTAAAGAAAACGCCCTTGCCCGTGCTAAAGAGCTGGAGCTGGCCAATATAATGCCGCTATATGAAAACTATTATAACGAGATCATTGAAGCCAGTAAACAATAATAATGTATCGATGTTTCAACCCAATGTCAAAACAATTAATCTCACCCGTGAAAGCGTTTCTATGGGGGATGATGCTTTTGATCATTCATTAAAAGTTGAAGTAGATCGTAATTGGAATATATCTCAAATTCTTGAAAAGATAATTGAAATAAATTACTTACCACAAATTCATGGTGGTAAAGCTACATGGAGCGTAGCTCATCATACGCCTCTTGCCATCGTAGCTCAGCAATGGGGAAAGCCAGAACTAATTTGTGGCGCAGACTATCCATATGCTAATACAGAGCACTACATAACCATTGGTAGTTTACATTTTAATTATCACGCACAACAAGATCCAATTACTGTTTTAGAGATATTAAGAAGATATAGGGATCCACAATAATATTCTATAGCATTATATAACCTTTTGGCTTGATTTATGTTAATAAGCAAATAACATAAATTATATAAGATCCATCATGAAAAAGATACTACAAACATCAATTGCAATTTTAGCCCTGACCTTTATTTTTTCGGCTTGTTCAACGCCACAAAACACTAATTCGGGTACAACATCATCGTCAAATGTATCACGCGGTAAATTTGTAGGCACCTGGACATTAACCAACGTAGCTTACGACGGATTGGTACAGGGAACCGTACAAAATGTATTTGACCAGGCATCACCCGAGGCTTTTGTAGGTAGTACCTGGAAATTCACCAATAGCGGTAACGGTATTTATACCTTAACCAATGGTACATCGCAAACCATTTTTTGGTCGGTGTTTAACGGTGGTACAACAGGTACACAATTTCAGTTTAAAAAATTATACGAAGGTGATAAAGCTAAAAACGTACAGGAAGGTTATCGCTTAGATATTGGTGTTATTAATAATACCAACATGACTTTGCGTTCGCCGGTTGCAATAGGTAACAGTAACGGGTATATTATTTACTCGTTTGCTAAAGCGCAATAATTAGTTTAAGACTTAACAAAAAAAGCTCAAAGCGTTAGTAGGTTTACTACTAAGTTTTGAGCTTTTTCTTTTTATTGCTTTTTGCTTCGCGCTTACATAGCCGGGGCAAACTTTAAGCACACCGGGTTACCAACTTCAATCCTGCTAACAACCCGTATTAATTTCCCTGTAGCTTCATCTAACTGAAATACATAAATGTTATCGCTGTTTTGATGGGCCACTAACAAGTATTTGCCTGTAGGGTCTATAATAAAATTACGTGGGCCTTTGCCACCTGTTGCTTTGCGATCTACAAAGGTAAGCTCGCCATTTTCGGGGTTTATCGAAAATACAGATATATCATTGGCGTCGCCGCGATTAGTAGCATATAAGAATTTACCGTTTGGAGAGATGTGGATATCTGCAGCGCCGGTAGCGCCTTTAAAGCCATCGGCTAATAAAGAGATATCCTGCTTTTGTTTTGGCTTGCCATTGTTATAATCAAACACTATAACAGAACTTCCCATTTCGGTTACCAGGTATAAATACTTTTTATCGTTAGAGAATGCTAAATGGCGAGGGCCATAGCCTGGTTTAACACTAACAAATGCGGGGTTTGCCGGTACTATTTGGTTGTTTTTTCCGCCTTTGTATTTGGTGATATTTATTTTATCGGTACCCAGGTCGGTATATAATACATATTTTTCATCCGGAGATAGTACAGCGGTATGCACGTGTGCTTTTTCCTGGCGTTCTTTATTAATACCATGGCCATCATCCTTTAAAGTCATGGAAGCTGGTGCAATTGAACCATCCTCGTTAAGTGGTAGTACTGCAATATTACCGCCCGAATAATTGGCTACAAAAAGGTTTTTCTGATTTTTATCAACTGATAGATAGCAAGGCGAACCACCCAGGGTAGATACCTTATTAATAAAAGTTAATTGACCAGTTTTTGGCTCGAAAGAAAAGGAGCTTACTTCACCGTTATCATTCTCGTTAACGGCATAAACAAACTTGTTATTGCTTGATACAGCAAGGTACGATGGGTTGCTTACATTATCTATCTGGCTTAGATAGGCCAGTCTGCCCGTTTCGGTATAAAAACGATAAACAGCAATACCCTTGCTATTCCCACTGGTGTAAGCACCAACAATAAGATCGAAACTTTTTGGGTATACCGGTTTTTTCTGCGCTATACCCAGCACGGGTGAAAGCATAGCAACAAATATCAAAATTTTTTTCATCGGCGTATTATTGGTTTATATGTGCAAGTTAATAAAATGATTAAAGAAGGCTCACCCGTCATGCCGAATTTATTTCGACATCCCACTTGCAAGGTTGTGAATAGGTAATCGGCGACTGTCCCGAGAGATCCTGAAATAAGTTCAGGATGACAGGCTTCCTAAAGCCACAACCGGAACGTATGCGGTAGCAGAGGGCGCTACTTGTATTTTGTCAAAGACGCGAAGTATCGCGTCTCTACATTATCGTATCCCGTAGAGACGCGATACTTCGCGTCTCCCGCTACGCCGCGCCCCCGCGTTAGGGATTGAAGCGGATACCGGCCTGTGGCTAATGCCTGCGCAGTATGAGCGTAAAGCCCGGGCCGCAGGCAACGCCGAAAAGAAAACCCCTACCCAACAAAAAAGGCGCCTTTACGACGCCTTTATATATTCTGAAAATGTTTATATTCTGAAAATTCTGATTCAGATAATTACTTTATCAGGTGTTTCAATTGTATCACTTCCTTTTCATCAAGGTATCTCCATCTGCCGCGTGGCAAATCTTTCTTGGTAAGGTTGGCGTAAACCGAACGGTCAAGCTTTACAACATCATAACCAAGCGATTCGAAGATACGGCGTACAACGCGGTTTTTGCCACTGTGGATCTGTATGCCTATTTCTTTTTTAGTGCCACCGGCTACATACGATACACTATCAGGTTTTATCAAACCATCTTCCAGCTCCACGCCAAACTCAATTTTATTTAAGTCGCCCTGGCTAAGTGCTTTATTCAGCTCAACAAGGTATAATTTGGTAACGCTGTTACGTGGGTGCGATAACTTGTCGGCCAGATCGCCATCGTTGGTCATTAATATTAAACCGGTAGTATTGCGGTCAAGGCGACCAACAGGGTATATACGTTCGCGACTGGCTTTTTCTACCAGGTGCATAACAGTACGGCGTTCCTGGGGGTCATCCGTGGTTGTAATATAATCTTTTGGTTTATTAAGCAGCACATAAACGTTTTTCTCGCGCTTTAAAGCCTCGCCATTGTATCGTACCAAATCTTTAAGCGGGTCAACTTTGTGGCCCAGTTCAGATATTACCTCGCCATTTACCGATACAACACCTGCAGCGATCAGCTCATCGGCCTTACGGCGGCTGCAGATACCCGCATTGGCAATGTAACGGTTAAGGCGTATAAGGCCGTCGTCCTTAGTTTTAACAACCGGGTTTTTACGGCCGCGCATGGTAGGTTTTGATGGTGCATCGTCGCCCTCGCGTTTTCTAAAACCTGTTGATGTACTCGGGAAATCTTTTTTGCCACCACGGGTGCCGGCAAATTTTTTATCGCCATCAAAGCTTTTCTTTGGTCCGTCGGTACCGGCAGGGCGCCTGTTAAATGGCTTATCGCCGGCAACAGGGTTTTTGCGCGCGCCGTATGATGCCGGGCCTAAGCCTGGCTTTTTGTAGCTGGTTTCGCCATCTGCTGATTGCGGGCGGCCACTATATGGTTTATCACGCGGGGTAAAGTTTTTGCGTTCGCCTTGTGGCGCATCGCCGAAGCTCCTTTTAGGGCGATCGGTATCTGCCGGCCTGCCAGTGTATGGCCTGCCTTTTGGTACAAATGCTTTTTTATCGCCACCACTAAATGATGAGGCTTGTCCATAACTTTTCTTTGGCCTTTCGCTGCCTTCAGAATCTGGTTTGCCTGTATTTGGTTTGGAGTAGGCAGATCCTCTTTTATCTACCGAGAAGTTTTTTTTGCCATCTGTGCGGCCTGCGCCGAAGGGTTTTCCCGTAGAGGAAGACGATGGTCTTTTTGTGTTTTCACCACCACTTTTTGAGCGGCTTTGTGATTTGTTGGGCCTGTCGTCGCGACTACCTGCTGGTCTTTTAAATACCATAATTTTTTGTTTTGCGCTTTCGCAGCGTGAGGGTCAAAAGTACAACAAATTAACCAAAAAAGCAACTTTTTAATGGGGCTCAAATAGTGCGTTTAAACACCTTTAAACGCTGATTTTTAGCGGGTTTTAAAAAACTCAAAACACTAAGCCTGTAGTAAGTGTTTGATAATCTGATTTATAAAGTCTATCTTTGCAGCACATCATACCAAATGTATAATTAATGAGTAAAATTGAAATGACTAAAAAACACTTAATTACGTGCTCCGTAATCTTGGTGCTGGTTATCATTTCCAGTGTTAACATTTTCAGTACAAACCCGGTTTTCCTGGTAAAACATGTCGCTTACGTACCTTCAAATTTGCTCTTCAGCAAGCCTGCCGAAGACGCAGAAGAAGCATTTAGTTTTGCAAACGAGGCACTGCCGGTAAACGACAAAAAAGTAGATTTTAAATTAAAAAAATCAATAGCAAAAAACAAGTACAAGAACATCCAGTCGAATGTTTTGCATGCAAAAGCAGACAAGATGTTCCCTATTATTGAGCCTATCTTAAAAGCCTACGGTATCCCCGAAGATTTTAAGTTTATACCCTTGGTAGAAACAGGCTTACATGAAGGTACATCGCCAAAAGGCGCACGTGGGGTTTGGCAGTTTATGCCCGGCACCGCACGTACTTATGGCTTAAAGGTTGGCAAGGGTAAAGATGATCGCTTAAATTTGCGTAAATCAACCATAGCTGCCTGTAAGTACATTAAAGAACTGTACGGCGAATTTAACAGCTGGACATTGGCCGCTGCTGCTTACAATAACGGTTCAATTAAACTGGAACGCGCAATGAACAGGCAAAATGAGGATAACTATTTCCGCATGAGCCTTAACCGCGAAACCGGTTCTTACGTTTACAAGATTATTGCCATGAAAGAGATCATCAATAATCCTGCGAAATATGGTTATAAAAACTTTTATAGCTATATGCAAAAACCACTGCCATTTTTGGTAGCCTACAACAATTAAAGTAATTTAATTATTACGGAGCACATTTAAAAACCGTCCCAGTTGGGCGGTTTTTTTTGTGGGGTAAGTTTTGCATGGCGTTGTAAACCCGGCGAAGAGATGAACTCAACCATCCTCAAGCCAATTTCCATATATCGCGAAGATGTTAGAAATTGACAGGACTTTCTTTTCTCTGTGTCGGCAAAACAGTTTCGGGCGAAAACGGGCAGAACGATGGTGGCCTGTGCGTTGCAAGGGCATAGGAAGTTTTGCAGAGGCACAGGCAATGAGCGAACGGCAGTGGGGCAAAAGATTCCAGCCCGTGGTTCTGCCCGTTTTGAGGGGTAAAGGCCCGGCGCGGCAAAGAAGCCTTTTTCCCGACTTGATTTATTCACCTCGTTCATGAGAACGCTACGCTAAGTTTTTGCTTCTCGTGTGTTTGAAAAGGATTAAGTTTCTTTGGAGAATAGGCAAAAGAAATGGGAGAAGCTTTCCGCGGCGAATGAGCGGGCCAATGTTTAGCGGTATACTAAGGCATGAGAGATGCTGAAATAATGACGAGATGGTCAGCATGTGTTTGCTACCCGTCTTAAAACGATTGCTTCGTACCCCCGCGATGACGCGTGGATACCAATAATTTTACACAAACACTATATTCTGCCCCAGCGCTTTACTATAAATCACCGGCGTTTTTACGTATATTTGCGAACTTTTTTAGTAATAACGCGGCAGGTGCAAACCAAGCCGTATCTGTCTTGTTTTCTGAAGAATATATGAGCGAAAAAAACTTAGACCTGGGCGAGCAAAGTGAAGTTGAAGTATATGGTGCCCGGGTACATAATTTAAAAAATATTGATGTTTCCTTTCCGCGCAACAAGTTGGTTGTTATAACCGGGCTTAGTGGCAGTGGCAAGTCGTCGTTAGCGTTTGATACCATTTACGCCGAGGGGCAGCGCCGTTATATGGAAACATTTTCGGCCTATTCGCGCCAGTTTATGGGCGGTATGGAGCGGCCGGATGTTGATAAGGTATCAGGTCTTAGTCCGGTTATTGCCATTGAGCAAAAAACCACCAGCAAAAATCCCCGCAGTACCGTTGGTACTATTACCGAGATATACGATTTTATGCGCTTGCTTTTTGCCCGCGCAGGTGATGCTTACAGCTATACCACGGGCGAGAAAATGGAACGCATGAGCGAGGAGCAGATCCTTAAAACCATTTTCGAGAAGTTTGACGGGCAGCCGGTAAACATTTTGGCACCAGTAGTAAAGGCTCGTAAAGGCCACTACCGCGAGCTTTTTGAGCAGATCCGTAAACAGGGTTACCTAAAGGTTTACATTGATGGCGCTATTGCCGATGTGGAAGCCAAAATGCAGGTAGACCGTTACAAGATCCACGATATTGATATTGTGGTTGACCGCCTGATGGTAAGCGAGGCCGATAGCAAACGTTTATATACCTCGGTACAATCCGCATTGAAGATTGCCAAAGGCATTATCCGTATTGCCGATAAGGATAACAATGTATTCTATTTTAGTAAATTTTTGATGGATCCGGTATCGGGCATCTCCTACGATGAACCGCAGCCAAATACCTTCTCGTTTAACTCGCCCTACGGCGCTTGCGAAAAGTGTAACGGTTTGGGGTATATCTTCGAGGTAGATGAAGCATCGGTAGTACCAAACCCAAAGCTAAGCATCCTTAACGGTGGCCTGGCCCCGATAGGCGAGTACCGCGAAACGTGGATCTTCCAGGTGTTGAAAGCGCTGGCTAAAAAGTATGAGTTTAGTCTTAGTACCCCGATAGAAAAACTAACCCGCGATCAGCTGGACCTGATATTAAACGGTTCGCCGGATATGATCACTGTGGCCGTTGAATATAATAAGTGGAATGTTCAAAGCTACCAGATAACTTTTGATGGTATCATCCGCATGCTGGAAGAGCAGCAGGAGCGCCGCAACGACGAAGGTATGGACGATATGGAAAACTATCGCGTACTGCGTACCTGCCCTGTTTGTGAGGGTGCGAGGTTAAAGAAAGAATCGCTGCACTTTAAGGTCGACCAAAAGAACATCTTCGAGCTAGCCTGTATGGATATCACATCGCTTGATAAGTGGTATACAGGCTTGGAGGATAGGTTGAGCGAACGCCAGAATGTTATTGCCAAAGAGATCTTAAAAGAGATCCGTGCGCGCATTGGCTTTTTGCTGGATGTGGGCTTAAGCTATTTAACATTGGACCGCACCGCCAAAACCTTATCAGGCGGCGAGGCGCAGCGCATAAGGCTGGCCACGCAGATAGGCTCGCAGTTAATGAATGTGATGTACATTTTGGATGAGCCGAGCATTGGCTTACACCAACGTGATAACGAACGACTAATAAACGCCCTTAAAAACCTTCGCGACCTGGGTAATACCGTATTGGTTGTGGAGCATGATAAGGACATGATACTGGAAGCCGACCACGTAATTGACATGGGCCCGGCAGCAGGTGTGCATGGCGGCGAAATAGTTGCACAGGGAACCCCGGCCGAACTGATGGCTAAGCATACGCTAACCACATCATATATTAACGGCGAGCGTGAGATAGCTATTCCTAAACAACGCCGCGAGGGTAATGGCAAAATATTAAGCCTGAAGAAAGCCACAGGACATAACCTAAAGAAGGTATCGGTTGATTTCCCTTTGGGTAAGCTGATAGGGGTAACCGGTGTATCGGGCAGTGGTAAATCAAGTTTGATCACCGAAACTTTATACCCGATATTGAACCATCATTTCTTCCGTGCCAAAAAACATCCGCTGCCTTACGAGAAAATTGAAGGGCTGGAGAATATTGATAAAGTAATAGAGATAGACCAAACGCCGATAGGCCGTACACCAAGGTCGAACCCGGCTACTTATACCGGGGTATTTTCGGATATCCGTAATTTGTTTGTGGCGCTGCCAGAGTCGAGGATCCGTGGTTATAAACCGGGCCGCTTCTCGTTCAACGTAAAAGGTGGCCGTTGCGAAACCTGCCAGGGTGCAGGTCAAAAAGTTATCGAAATGAATTTCCTGCCGGATGTACAGGTTCCATGCGAAGAATGCGGTGGCCGCAGGTACAACCGCGAAACACTGGAAGTACGCTATCGTGGTAAATCTATCAGTGATGTGCTGGATATGAGCATTGAGGATGCTACACCATTTTTTGAGCATATCCCGTCTATCTACCGCAAAGTAAAAACCTTGTTCGATGTAGGTTTGGGTTATATCACTTTGGGGCAGTCATCAACCACGTTATCGGGCGGTGAAGCGCAACGCGTAAAACTGGCAACCGAGCTTTCTAAAAAAGATACAGGTAACACCTTTTATATACTGGACGAACCTACAACAGGCCTGCACTTCGAGGATATTAACGTATTGCTTGGCGTATTATACCAATTAGTTGATAAAGGCAACACCGTGCTGGTTATAGAGCATAACCTGGATGTTATAAAGGTTGTCGACCATGTTATCGATTTGGGTCCCGAAGGTGGCTCAGGTGGCGGTAAAATCCTGTTCAGCGGCACGCCCGAAGGTTTGTGCAAGGTAAAGGATAGTTTTACCGGTCAGTTTTTGAAAAAAGAGATGAAAATAAAGTAATAGAGCGACCAAATCCGACTTGTCATTTCGAACGATAGAGAGAAATCTTTTACACTTGCAAGGTTGAATGCACAATGTAAAAGATTTCTCTTCGTACTTCGTTCGAAATGACATTGTTTTTTAGAGAAGCCCAAAACAAAACCTATAAATCCTATCTTTAGGATATATGCTGCCTTTACTCGTATCAAAGCAAATTCGCGAAGCTGATGCTTATACTATAGCCCACGAGCCTATAAGTTCTGTCGACCTGATGGAGCGGGCTTCTAAAGCTTTTGTAGGCTGGTTTATTAATCATTTTCAGGATAAAAAATTGACCATTGCCGTTTATTGCGGCACCGGTAACAATGGCGGAGACGGACTGGCTATAGCACGCATATTGTGCGAACATGGTTACTGCAATATCGATGTTAAAATAACCCGGTTTAGCGATAAAGCAAGTGATGATTTTAATGAGAATTTAAAGCGTTTAAAAACGACCAAAATCGCCCTAAAAGAGATAAAAAACGGCACTAAACCACCCACAGAAAAAGCTGATATAATTATCGATGCTATGCTGGGCAGCGGCTTAAATAAACCCCTTGCAGGCGATTATAAAACGCTGGTTGAATACCTGAATAGCCTTCAAAAAACAATTGTTGCTGTTGATGTACCTACTGGTTTCTACACCGACGGCGAGATTCCCAAAGATGCTACCATCCTAAAAGCCAATCTGGTGATCACCTTTCAGCAACCCAAAATAAACTTCCTGCTGCCAGAATCAGGGCCTTATATAAATTGCTGCGAAGTGGTTAAGATAGGGCTGGATGAAAGTTTTATTGCATCTGTTGATACCCCTTATTTTTATGTGGAAGAAAAAGATGCGCGGAAGCTGATCAAGCCACGTAAACGCTTCAGTAATAAAGGTACCTATGGGCATGCGCTTATCATAGCAGGCAAGGATGAAACAATGGGGGCGGCGTTACTTTCCGCGTCGGCTTGTGCATATGCAGGGGCGGGGCTAACCACAGCCTGTATCCCGCAAAGCGGATTGGTAGCGTTGAACAGTTCCATGCCCGAAATAATGGCTCTAATACGGAGCATAGATAATGTTCCGGATATTGAATGGGACAAGTTTAGCACTATTGGTATTGGCCCCGGTTTAGGAAAGGAGAGGAGTACTTTAAAATTGCTGAAAGCTATCTTTAAAAACTATAAAAACCCCGTTGTTATTGATGCTGATGCCTTGAATGTGCTGGCAGAAAACGCGGCTTTGCTGAAAAAGATCCCGGCAGGCAGTATTTTAACACCCCACATGAAAGAGTTTGACCGCTTGTTTGGCGAGCATAATAGTTGGTGGCAACGATTGCAAACAGCCAAGGCTAAAGCTAAGGAGCTTGGTATCTACATCATACTTAAAAACGATTATACCATTACGGCTACGCCGGATGAGCAACTGTATTTTAATTCGACAGGTAACGCGGCTATGGCAACCGGTGGTATGGGTGACGTGCTTACAGGTGTTATTACCAGTTTACTGGCTCAAAAATATTCGCCGCAAGATGCCTGTATTTTAGGGGTTTATATTCATGGTAAGGCGGGGGATGAACTGGCGTTACCAAACCGGATGCATGTTGTGCTGCCCGGGAAGGTCATTACACAATTGCCAATAACCATGGCAAAATTAAATGCATAAAAAAAGCGAATGTCAGTATCAAACATTCGCTTTTAAACTATTAACTGATCTTATAAAGAACTATATACTTCTAACTAACTTTAATATATGACGTCTGAGCCATGTATTAGTTACACTAACAACGCTAAATATTTTTTTGTTTTATAAAAAAAGTAACTTTTAACAAAAATTTAACATTTGGAAACAAAAAAGCCGCTTGCATATGCAAGCGGCTTTTTAAATATTTAATAGTTTATCTAAAATTTTCCGATAACCACTAATTGGTCCATAGTTGGGTTAATACTGCCACCCATAGGCTCTAAGGTTACTGCAAAGGCATCAGCAGATGCGATCGATTTCATCTCTTTAACGCCGGCAGTATCTGCGGCAGGGGCATTAAACACACCCATATCTACAGGCTTGCCCTTAACAAGGGCCCATAACTGATATTGGTGTTGAGTATCGTGTTTAGGTAGTTTTATGCTTTGCATATCAACCATAACCTTTTTACTTACGGCGTTCCAGGCCAGTATCATGGCGGCGGTTGGGTTTTTTGGCATGCCTTTTAACCTAAGTACTTTATAAGTAGTATCGCGGTATATATCCAGCTGGCTATCCATTAGGTTAACCTGGTTGGCAAAACGTTGTTTATCCAGTTGTAAAGCGGTAAGCTGGATGTTTGAATCCTGTAGTTTGCTGTATAAGTTTACCAATCCGTAAATGCTTACCAATAACAAGGTAAGGCAGGCGGCAAACGCGTATTTATAAAAACTGTTTACCCTGGCAACAGGTAATACTGCTATATTATCGTCATCATCATGAGTAACCGATTTAGAAAAGGTTTTATCATCACCCAAATTAACAACCAGGCTGCTTAATACGCGGTTACGCAAATGTTCTGATGGTTCAACGGCATGTGCTTCCGCATAAAGTTCCATTGATTTTTCAATCTCGGTGATCTCTGCTTTCACGGCGGGGTATTTCGCGGCCATATCTTCAACCTGCAACTTTTCTTCTGCGCTGATGTTGCCCAGAACGTAAAGTTCCAAAATTCCAGATTCGATATATGCCTTAACGTCTTCCACTATTAATTAAAATGTTTTCTGAGTTGAATTATTGCCATTCTTAGCCGTGTTTTTATTGTACCAAGTGGTACGCCAAGTTC
>NZ_JAQBOI010000136.1 GCF_028288105.1 Mucilaginibacter sp.
TTATTTCCTGCTGATTGGCAGATAAATCATTTTCTGAAGCCATAATTGTCCTTCCGTTAGTTGGTTGATGTATACAGGTACAAAAATGCAGCCAATAAGTTGATTAAGAAGGGCGTAAACGCGACAAATTAAGGGGTATAAGGAGACAAACCGGGTATTAATTCCGGGTTGTGCTTAAGAAAAGAAACTGGCAATTATATATCAATTGGGACAAGGGATTTTACTGGACGTTTGACTTTTATAGATTTTCTTTGCATTAGAGGCTTTACAAAGTCATTTCCTGAATAGTGGGTTCGATTCCCATCATCTCCACAAAACTAGAAGCCTTTGGATGAATATCTGAAGGCTTCTAGTTTAGATAATATCTTATCTTTATCTAAAATAACGATTTTGAAACACTCCATATTTCTTATTCTCTTTTATGTTGCAATTTCTGCAACTGCCCGAGCACAGTCTAATTTCTCTGTTGTAGACAAATTTAATTTAGATGGGTATTCCATAAATGTAATTTTTAAAGACCCATTTAAGAAGCTAATAGAAAAATATCCAGACTTTGATAGCAAGGATAACAAAACAAAAAACGATTTGCTCTCTTATGCTCTTCACAATGACACCCTTTATATTTTTCAATTAATCAAGAACGGTAATCTCCTAAAAAGCTATGCATTAATTGGAAACCCTGAAAAGGCAAAGATGCCTGCTTATTTTAATTTACATGTGCAGAACTCCAATCGAGAAATCGAAAAAAATATTGACAAGGTTAATATTCGAGGTGCTTTTTTCGAACATATGTCTATTTTTCAGACTGAGAAAGGCAAGGAGGTAGTTGGTAAAATAATTCAGATATGGGGATACTATGTGCCCATAGAGCCCTATAAGAAGTTAAAAAGCGCTGTTGTTGAATTGATAAAAATGGATTTAACCAATAACATTTCTTCAGATCTGTTATATAAAAAAATAGAACCAATTGAGCCCCTATATGATTATCAGAAATGGGCGTTGGCAAATGTCCGTAAGCGTACAATTACAACTACAGTTTTTGCATACGATAGTCTTGGCCAAGTCAAAAACAAATATCCAAGAACAGAAATTGATACAGCCATTTATTTAGCATCAACAAGTAAGCAAATTGGAGATGTAACTAATTTTCCCATTTTTTCGGTTAAGGATACCACTATTGTGAATGGTAATCGTACTCAGATTAAAAGTACATTAGAAAATATAAAACATTATTTAAAGGATATTGAGGTAGTATTCGATCCTGGAACTAAGCAAGCCCAAAATATTCATGGTAAGTTGATCATTCACGGTTACACGGCTAAGGGCCATTCAACCTATGATGAACTTTACCTTGCCGAATTCTCGACTGTAGGCAAGTATGCTCTTCCAACAACTGTTAAATATACAGCATTAGATGACAAAAAATTTGCACTGCCAAGAATTGTCATTAAAATTGAATATGAGTTAAAATAAAGGCATAATGGAAGTGCAAAATACCTAAAGTCAACAATAAGAGTTTGAAATATGTCTCGCCCGAGATATTTGAAATCATCCTTCTTAATCTAAAATATCAATAATTAACTGCAAATCTTCCAAAAAAGAGTTTGAAATTGGTGTCTTTGAGACCACTCGTAAATTTTCTGACTGGGGATGAAGCAAATGGGATGGGCAAGGAGTTATAGGGCACAGTAGAGATTGACGAAACGTACGTAGGTGGCGCAACCAAAAACAAAAGCAATAAAAAACGTTTGGGACTGAGAAGTACAAAGAAAAGGTGAAGTTTGAGGGTACTTTAGAGCAGATGATTAATATTGCTGTAAATACTAAACTAAAAAAAGAAGAAAAGTAATATCTATATTAAGCCTCCATAAACCGAGGCTTTTTTGTGGTTATAAAATTAATACATCAGCACTTTGATCGAAGAGATTATGATAGCCACTCTGAATTTAGAAGCGATATTGCTACGCACCTTAAAATTATATTAGTTGGTAAATCCGTTATAAACGACGATACTGGCCTATCTATAGCCTTTAATAAGGCCGGGATAGAAAAAATGGTTTCAAAAATAGGTGGCATTAAGTCTTTTGCTTTGTGTAACCTTCAACCTATTTTAAAAAACGCAACTTTTGTAGAGCAACAGCACGATAAGAAAAATAGAACATTTATTCTATCAGTGCTTTTGTTTAAAGTTATGGTTGAAATCAAAGACAGCGAATATGAAGTATGGTGTTATGTAAGACACCAAAACGATGGGCATTTTTTATATTCTTTAAATATAAACGCACAAAAAAACGCCTTAGGCTGATAGTGCGGTACAAATTCTTAATCCCCCATTTCAGGTAATCAGTATTCTCGCCAAATGGACACAGCTTAAAGCGTCATTACAAATATATCTAAAAATAATGCCAAAACACAACCACAGTGCTAAAATAATTCGTCTTTTGTGCTAACAACTGTAGCTTTTATAGGTGAAAAGTATCCTCATAAAGTTAGCATGCCTTTTTTCAAAAATGGTTTTAACAGAAATAGCCACCTATTTTTCTTGTCCCAACTGATATATAGTTACCAAGAACTTAATACCTGTTTAGATCTCGATATTCTCGAGGTATTTGTATCCGCTGCCTGTATTCACCAATACAATGGTTTCGCCGGATTGTATCCATCCGGATAGTTTGAGTTTTTTGTAGGCCTGCCATAACGCTGCGCCCTCTGGTGCAATCAGCATCCCTTCGTGGCGGGCAATTTCTTTTACCGCGGTGTTCATTTCGCTATCGCTGATTGATAACGCTATTCCTTTGCTATCGCGAAGCACTTTTAAGATCACCTTATCAGCAAATGATTTTGGCACGCGCAAGCCGTTGGCAATGGTAAAGCCTCCATCAACAAATTCGGCGTTGTTATGGCCGCCGTTAAACGCGGTAACTATGCCATTGCAGCTTTCGGATTGTACAGCCACCATGCGCGGGCGCTTGCTGCCTATCCAGCCTAATTGTTCCAGTTCGTCAAACGCTTTCCAGATACCGATAAGCCCGGTGCCGCCGCCTGTTGGGTATAATACCACATCTGGCAGTTGCCAGTTAAACTGCTCGGCAATTTCAAAGCCCATCGTTTTTTTGCCCTCCAGCCGGTAGGGCTCTTTTAGTGTCGAGATCTGGAACCAGCCTTTTTCTTCGGCTCCTTCTGCTACCAATTTACCGCAATCGGCAATATTGCCATCAATCTCTACCAGTTGCGCACCATACAAGCGGCATTCATCTTTAAAAACCTGTGGGGTAAGTTTTGGCATGTAAACAACCGCTTTTATACCCCCTCTGGCTGCATAAGCGGCTAAGGCCCCGCCCGCATTGCCGGCGGTTGGTGTGGCAATAACTTGTATGCCCAGCTCTTTCGCTTTTGATACTGCCATGCCTATTCCCCGGGCTTTGAATGATCCGGTTGGGTTACCCGCTTCATTCTTCCAGAAAACCTCATTGCCCTCGGTAAACTGTTTAAGGTTTTGTATGGGTATAATAGGGGTAAAGCCTTCACCCATAGTAACAATGTTTTCAGGGTCGATAACCGGCAGCAGTTCCCGGTAACGCCACATACTTGCAGGGCGGTCTTTCAGAATAGCTTTATCAAGGAGTTGGTTCAGATCGTACTGTGCAAATAATGTGCTTTTGCAATCATCATTGGCGCAAAAAGTATTTATTAACGATGCGTCGTACTCTGCACCGCATCCCGGGCATTTTAAATTTATCAATAATGAACCTGTCCCTGTCGCAATATCGTTTACCATAACCTTTAATCTCTTTTTCAATTATTTAACCTCACCCACATTCCATGTAGGCCTTGCGGTGTCCTGTGCCACTAACTATACTTAATGTGGCAAGGTATCAACTCCGATATTCATCCGCAAATTTTTAGCGATAATGTTACCCGAAGTAAATTCATACCTTTATGTATTGAATAAGCAAGGGCTACATATCAGTACTAAATGCAAAGCAAAAAAAGGCATTCTTTTTTTGGCCTTGTTGCTTAGCCTGTTTACATTTTCGGGGGCGGCAAAAATCGCGCAGCAAAACAGCCTGCTTACACAATCTGAACTGGTTTTGCCAAACGGACACATTGCCAGAAGATCCATAAGTTATAAAAGCGCGGCTCATCAGCTCTATAAAATTCAAGATCCATTTTTAAGCAGTGAAAATACTTTTGCTGCTACTCTGATTGTTTTTGACCGGTTTGTTGCCACGCAGCACCTGCATTTAATTAGCCTTGCCATACCCAATAGGCAAATAGTTTTCCGAAGTTACACGAACACTCCTCACGCTACAGAACCGGCGCAGCAGCCACACTACAGGGCATAAGCCCCAACCCAACAATTACTGGTTTAGTTTTAACGGCCTGGTATGCTATATGCGTAACGGGCGCTTATTTGTATGGATGAAAAGGTTCAAAAAGATACTGAGGCTTTGCGGGCTGGTGTTGTTTTTATTATTAGCGGCCGGGGGAGTGTCGCTTACAGGTATTGCACCCGTGCCGCCTAAAAACCGCAGGATGATTAACACCGAAACGGTTATAGACATGGAGAAGGATGATGAGCAAGAGCAGGAATCGCCAGCTGATGAGGCTTTTTATTAACAGAATGAATAAACGTATCGTTCGTAAGCCATACGTTTAATGATAAATGGGGTGGCTCCTTGTCCATTTAAAACTTTCTGCTCTATCTCTGGTTAAGTGATTAACAATTAATTTTTTAACCAAATTTATATTTATGAAACTCAAAATATTTATGCCGATGCTTTTTATTGTAGCAATAGCAGCCTCGAGTTGTGTAAGCAATAAAAAATACAAAGAACTGCAAGCCAATTACGATAAACTGGATAGTAACACCCGCGAAATGCGTGGCAGATATCTGCTTACCGAAAGAAACTTTGCAGTAGCAACCGACAGGATAAAAAGCCTTGATGAACAATTATCATCAGAACGGGCCAATAACAAACAATTACAATCTGCCCTTGACAAATGTTTAACCTCGAGCGGCCAGGGTAATGTTAACATCTCTAAACTGGTTGACGAGATAAACAGCTCTAACAAGTACATTCAGCAATTAGTGAATGCCAAAAACAAAAGCGATTCGCTTAACATGGTGTTAACTAACAATTTGACCAGATCATTAAGTCAGCAGGAAATGCAGGATGTTGATGTGCAGGTATTAAAAGGCGTTGTTTATATTTCGCTATCGGATAACATGCTGTACAAATCTGGCAGTTACGAAATTTCTGATAAAGCGGGGCAAACCCTTACCAAAATTGCCAAGATCATTAAAGATTACAATACCTATGATGTGCTGATTGAAGGTAATACCGATAATGTTCCTATTTCACAAAAGAACATTCGCAATAACTGGGATTTGAGCGCATTAAGGGCATCTTCTGTGGTGCAGGCATTGCAAAACAATTACCAGGTTGACCCCAAACGCTTAACCGCAGGTGGCCGTGGTGAGTATAACCCTATAGCTGATAATAATACCGCAGCCGGTAAACTAAAAAACAGGCGTACACAAATTATCATCACACCTAAGCTGGATCAGTTTATGGACCTGATAGGAAAAGCTCCTGAGAAACCAACACAATAATAAAATAGTACTTATGTGAAAAGGCCGGCTCATTTGAGCCGGCCTTTTTTTTGTTTTATTAATTTTAATTGTCCGGATGGGGGATTATCCTTTCAAGCTTCCTCCTTCAAAGGTACAGTCTGAACATCTCTATAAAGCTATATGGGATTCTTATTTGAACTTAATTCCAACCTAACACCCCTGGTAGACTGCATGTACTCCACCTCTCTTTTTGGTTTTCTAAAGGTGTATAGCCACCATAAATTATACTTTAAACAAAAGTTATAAAAGAATACAGGCAGCACAATACCAGAAGACCAAACTAAAAGAATAAGTGTTGGTGCATGGCCAATATGTAAAATGCTGCCGAAAAAGATGCGGGCAAAATTCATTACGATCATCTGCATACAGTATATGAACAAGGAATGATACCCTACTATTCTTATCCACGTAAAAAGTTGATGTTTTTGAAGTAAGAAAGAAAAGTTGATGGATATTGCGCATCCAACCAATGCTTCAATCAGGAAAAAGAATGGCATTTTCCGCTCTACAAAATTGTTCCCGTGAGCACTTGGCCTTAGGTTTATTTCGGTAAAATAATATTGGATAATTAAAAAAAGCACCAGTAAGGGGACAAATATTTTCCACGATGAAAATCGTTGTATGTTCTTTTCATCCAGCATTACCGTTGAAATAAGATCGCCCAGGGCGAAAAATATATAGTATCCAAAAACATCAGTTAAAAAGCCTGCGGACAGATCATTAATATGGATATACGCAGATATCGAAAAAAGAATTAGACCCAATATTACCTGTAACCAAGGTTTCAGCTTAAACACCGATCTCAAAAAGGCGTAAATCACCCCGATGCAAAACAAGGCGTTGAGGTACCAGAAATGCCCCGTATCACGCGGATCAGTGAGCAATTTAAGATATTTTGAAGGGCCTACCCTATGATCAATGGTTAATTGTGTAAACCGTGCGGCTATGATCTGAAATGTGATCTCAATAATGCCCCATACAAGCAAGGGGTATAAAATATTATTTGTACGGTTACTTATATAATTGCCAAGCCCCTTTTTATTAAGGCTTCTGCCAACAAGCAGTCCTGATACTATAAAGAACAACGGCATCCGGAAGCCATAAAAAAATGTCCCAATGTAGTTGAAAAACGGATAACTGCTTAAATCCAGCCCGTGGCCTTGCAAGGTGGCAAGAGCATGCCCATACCCAACCAGAAGAATACTAATGCCTTTATCGTAGTCGATCCAAAGCCACCTTTTTTCATTTAATATAAATTTTGAGTTAAAAGGATCCATAGGCATTTTTATTTATTGTGTGGCGCCATATAACTGGTTTTCAGTGTTTAAAGATAACATGGACACCTTGAATAAGCAAACAAAGGTGAAAAGTGTGAAATCTGGCACAAAAAATTACACACTTTAGCTTAAGGGCAGCTACACAATATGTTGGTGTTGCCTGTGGAATGGGTTGAATGCTGGCATGCTCCCGGCGACTTAGCAGCCTTTTGCGTACGTGTAAATAAGCCTACTAATATGAGTGATAACTTTTATATGTTAGGAGAAACAAGTGGAAGCATTAAGATAGCTGGAACGAATGAGGATTTGCCACTTTATGAAAGTATAGTTAAATACACTTAATATTATTAAGGGATATAAATGCAAAAAGCATATCCAATTGGTTAATAAACCTTTCAAATATGCTCAAGTCGGGATGGCGGGATTCGAACCCACGACCTCCAGCACCCCATGCTGACGCGATACCGGGCTACGCTACATCCCGAAGTTGGGTTACAAATATAATAACTGGCATAAAAAATAAAAAGGTTCCCCGTGGAACTATTTTATCACTAAATTAAATCAAACGCTCGTGCATACTGCATCAGTTCGTAGGTGCTGGCGTTTAGTTTTTGTTTAATATTCTTCCTATGGGTTTCGGCAGTGGTAACAGAAATGAATAACTCTTTCGCTATTTCTGCAGCGCTTTTGCCTAATGCTATCTGGGTGAGTACTTCTTTTTCGCGCTTGGTTAGTTTGGAGTAGCTCTTAAAGTTCCGGCGTAAAAAATTGTTCTCTTCCAGTAGCCGTTCTGCTTTAGCTGTCATATGGTGCATAGCATCAATAGGTATAGAAATGGTTATGGTTAAACTTGGTTTACCGGCATCATCACGCATGAATATCTTTGTGCTTGATAGGTGCCAGCTCCAATCATCGTTACCAGGAAACTTTACCTGCTGAAAAAAAGAAAGGGATTCATCATCGTTGTTCCTTTCCAGCAACCCCATAATCTTCGGTACATAATCTTCCGCGTCTTCGCGGTTAAAGTATCGGTTATGATACTCATCGTATGAAATAGAACATATTTCCTCCATTGTGGTACCCAATTGGCGCAGGCCCCTTTCAGACATGTAAACCACTACTCTTTCTTTCAGATCATGCACAATAACAACACAGGGCAAGTGGTCAAGCGTTATTATGTGTTCTTCAATTTTACCCCTTAATTCCGCGGGGAGGTTAATTTCGTAAAGCATCCCCTAAAATAAGAGTAAAAAACGTTTCCGCAACCCGTTATTTCACGGTTTATATTGGGTTAAACCGCCTGCAAATGCGGTTCTTCAACCGCCATTACGTTATGTCGCTGTTTCAGTTTTTCTTTTCGCAAATAACGCATGTGCAGCACCCCAATGAGCAGGGCGGCTATTCCTTCGCACAAAATAGTATCAGGCGCGCCTATCCATTTAGATACCGAGCCAACTAATAAACCACCAATAGGCTGCAGCCCGAAAAAGGCCATAGCGTAAAAGCTTATTACGCGCCCCCGCATTCCGGGTTCTACGGTAGTTTGTATAAGTGTATTGCTTATCGTGATCTGCGACATCATCCCGAAACCGGCAATCGTAGCAAATACTAACGCCAGTGCATATGTGTTTTCATGCGAGAATAACACCAAACCAACCCCAAATATCAGCGTGTTAACGCTTAGTATCTTTTTTAGATTATTCCCGGCCTTTAACGATGCCAAAAATATTGCCCCGCTAAATGCGCCAAGGCCAATTACGCTGTCAATAACGCCAAACGTAGTGGCATTGCCTTTAAACACCTCGCTGGCGTAGTAGGGTATCAGTGTGCTAAAAGGGAGTACCAGCAAACTAATAAGCCCCAACATTAATATCACATAGGAAATAGATGGCGTAGCTTTAAGGTAAGCAAAGCCCTCTTTTAGCTCGCCGAATACATTTTTCACGTGTGCCGTTTTTACATATTTAGGTAACCGCATCATTAACAGCGAACCTATTACGGCTATAAAGCTTGCCGCGTTTAGTGCGAAGCAGGCGCCGTCGCCCCAGTATTCTAAGATAAAGCCGGCAATACCAGGCCCAATTAACCGCGAAAGGTTTACCATAGATGAATTGAGCGCCAGTGCATTGGGCAGGTCCTTTTTGTCCCCAATCATTTCGTATACCAATGATTGCCTTGCCGGTACATCAAACGCGTTGATGATTCCCAGCACAACACTTAACGTCAATATTTCCCAAACAGCATAGTGTTTCATTAATATCAATATGGCCAGCAGGGTTGCCTGTATCATAGATGCTACCTGTGTGGTAAGCAATACCCGGTAACGGTTATACCTGTCAGATACCACTCCCCCAAAAAGCGATAATAAAAACGATGGAAACTGACTGGCGAAAAGCGTGAGGCCCAGCATGAAGGTAGAGTGCGTAAGGGTGTAGATTACCCAGCTTACAGCTGTTTTTTGCATCCAGGTACCAATTAGGGAAATGGATTGCCCGGCAAAATATAAACGATAATTACGGCTGTTGAATGCTTTAAACGTGGTGATATTCATTGTATACTTACTCAACGACAAAAATCAATCTGGAATTGTTTTTTACTGCTTTGTAATAATTAATTTACGGTACCCTGTCATTCACAGGTCAAACATTACCCGTTCTCTTTGTTTTCGACCCAAATTAAGTGGAAAACACCCTTTATGCATATTAATTAATGTATTAATTTCGTTTATTGCGTATGTTGGTAGCTTAACTCAATATGACCTCCGCCGAAAATTATAATTTGTTGATAGAAAAGATCAACACCTTCATCCGTAAGTATCATTATAATAACCTGTTACGCGGGCTGATATTTTTAGGTGCGGGCTTATTTTCTGCTTATGTTGTTATCACATTGAGCGAATATTTTGGCAATTTTAATACCCTGCTGCGTACCATTCTTTTTTACTTTTTCATACTGCTTAATTTAGGGTTGATAGTTTGGCTGGTTTTGCCCCCGCTTTTAGCGCAATTAAAATTGGGTAAAACGTTAACGCATGACCAGGCAGCAGAAATCATTGGCCGGCACTTTAACGATGTACACGATAAGTTGCTGAATACCCTGCAGCTAAAAAAACAAGCCACAGAGAACGCAGAACACCGCGAGCTGATAGAGGCCAGCATCAACCAAAAAATAGAAACATTAAGGCCTATAAGTTTCCCATCAGCCGTAAACATTCGTGAAAATAGCAAGTACCTGAAGTGGGTTATCCAGCCCGCGGCTGTTATTTGCATTATTGCTTTCGCGGCGCCATCGGTATTAACAGAAAGTACCAAAAGGCTTATTCACCATAACGAATATTTTGCACCGGTTGCACCTTTCCAGTTTGTGCTGCTGAATAAAAATTTATCTGCAGTGCAGGGCGAAGATTATAAGCTTGATTTGAAACTAACAGGCGATAAGTTACCCGGCGACGTTTATGTGGAAACAGCCAATACCACCTTTAAACTTGATAAAGATAATATCAGCAGGTTTCATTACCTGTTTACCAATTTGCAGCAAAATACAACGTTCAGGCTATCTGGAAATGGGTTTACATCTGTACCTTACCAGATAAAAGTTAACCTGAAACCCGTTCTGCTGCATTTTGATGCCGAACTGAATTACCCTGCCTATCTCCACAAAAAAAATGAGACGGTAGCCAATGCCGGCGACTTAACCCTGCCCTCAGGAACAACCGTTAACTGGAAATTTCACACACAAAATACTACAGCGCTCTTGTTTAAAATAGATGGCAGCAATAAAACGATCCAACCATCTAATGATGACCTGTTTGAACACCACGAACGGATCTTAAAAAGTACGGCGTATAATGTTAGTCCGCTAAATAATGCGGTTAAGCGCAGCGATTCGGCCAGCTATCGTATTAATGTAGTAGATGATGAAGCGCCGGCCATTGAGGTGCAGGAGAAACCCGATTCGGTAAGTATGAAAGCCTTTTACTTTAATGGCCGCATACAAGATGATCATGGTTTTTCATCACTAACATTCCACTACAAAACCGTTGGCAAGGGTGCCGAGCGCCCGGTTACCAAAGCGGTAAAGGCAGATCTGGCAGCTACGCAATCAGATTTCTTTTATTTTTGGAATTTGAAAGAGCTGGGCATAAAACCCGGCGATGCGGTTGTTTATTATTTTGAGGTTGCAGATAACGATGGTGTTGCCGGCCCTAAAACAGCACGCACACCCGAGCGTACATTAAACCTACCCGATGCTGCCCAATTAGCCGAGGAATTAAATGCCGGCTCGCAGGCGGTGAAAGAGAAAATGCAATCGGCAGTGAACCTGGCCGCGCAGATAGAGAAAAGCGCGCAGAAGTTAAATCAGTCATTATTAGATAAAAACAATCTTTCTTTCGATGAGAAAAAACAGGTAGAAGAGCTGCTGCAAAAACGCAAGGACCTGGAAGATCTGGTAAAAGATATACAAGACGATAATAAAAAGAACCTGTACAACCGGCAAGAAAACCAAAAGCAGACACAGGAGCTGATGGATCTGCAGAAGCAGATAGAAAACCTGTTTAACAATGTGCTAGATGATAAAACCAAAGAATTACTGCAAAAACTGCAGCAATTACTCCAGGAAAATCAAAAAGATAGCACCCGCGATGAGTTGTCTAATATGCAAATGGACAATAAATCGCTAAAGAAAGAACTTGACCGGATCCTGGAATTGTACAAGAAGCTTGATTTTGAACAAAAGCTTAATCAAAATATCAATCAGTTAAACCAACTGTCTGAAGACCAGAAAAAGCTGGCCGACCAAACCCAA
Source organism: Mucilaginibacter sp. (assembly GCF_028288105.1). Lineage (GTDB taxonomy): Bacteria > Bacteroidota > Bacteroidia > Sphingobacteriales > Sphingobacteriaceae > Mucilaginibacter. The sequence continues at coordinate 11,722 of NZ_JAQBOI010000136.1, forward strand.
AAAGCCGGTAATAGCGATAAGGACCTGCAGCAGCAGCAAAAGCTTAACGAGCAATTTGATAACATCAAAAAATCGTTAGATGACCTGCAAAAAGAAAATGAGAAAAATGGCAACAAGCAGGATTTCAAAAATCCGGAAAACGAAAAACAGGCCATTGACGAGCAAATGAACAAAAGTTCGGACGCGTTAAAAAAGAATGAACGCCAGCAGGCATCAAAATCGCAGCAGCAGGCGGCCCAGCAAATGAAGCAGCTTGCAGATAAAATGCAAAGCGATGAGGCCGAGGGGCAAGAAAGCCAAAACGCTGTTGATGCCCGGCAATTGCGCGAGTTATTAAAATCGTTGGTGAACAGCTCGTTTACGCAAGAAAAAATCATGCAATCGTTGCGGGTTACTAACCCCACCGACCCTGCTTACGTGACATTGGCACAAAAGCAAAAAGATGTTAAAGATAATTTAAAAACTGCCGAAGATAGCTTAT
>NZ_JAQBOI010000149.1 GCF_028288105.1 Mucilaginibacter sp.
TAGCGGATAGGTATTGGTAAACAGAATTAGCGCGCTTCTCTGATAGCGCCACATTAGTTTCATTATTACCTACATCGTCTGTAAAGCCCGATATTTCTATTTTAACTGTTGGGTTAAGCTGTAAAAACTCTACCAGCTTTTGCAGTTCGGCTTTTGATTCGGCTTTCAACTCAAATTTATTAGTGTCGAAAAAGATATTCTTCAATATTACCTTATTACCCACCTCAATAGGTGATAACAATACCGACAGGTTAAAGGCCTTCTTATCCTTAAGACCAATTAGCGAGAAGTTATCAGAATAAAATAAATATCCGGCCCGTGATATGTTTAAGCCGTAATTTTTACCTGCACCCAATGTCGCTAAAAACTCTCCCGCATCTTCCGAACTATAATCCTGGTAAACCGGAACATTCTTTTGCAGGTCTATGATCTCTATGGCGGCCTCTAAAGGCGCTTTGGTTTTTTTATCTGCTACGGTACCCTTTACATATGTTACGATGTTAGGTCGTAGGTTAGCGGGTAACTCGAAGGTGTAGATATCATACCCGCCATAGCCTTTTAAGTTATTCGACGAGAAGAAGGCATATGAACCATTTGCAGTTAATGTTAAACCGTTCTCGTCTCCGCTGGAGTTAATAGGATAGCCCAGGTTTTCGGGGTTTTGCCATTTACCATCCTTACTCAACCGGCTCACAAAAAGATCTTTATTACCCATTCCCGGCCAACCATTACTGCAAAAGTAAAAGGTGCTGTCATCAGGGTGGATGAAGGGTGATTGCTCGTCATAAGCTGTATTAATTTCTGGCCCCATATTTTCGGGATTACTCCAGCCCTTATCCGTTAGGTTTGATTTCCAGATGTCGTATCCGCCATATCCACCTTTACGGTTGCTCACAAAATAAAGTGTGCGGCCATCTGCACTAATTGAAGGCTGTGCTTCCCAGCCAGAAGTATTTATAGGGGAACTTAAACTGAATGGTTTTGCCCAGTCGTCGCCCTTTTTCTGGGCGATATAAATATCGCATCTGCCCAAACCATCGGGACGGTTACAGCCCGTAAAGAACAAATATTTACCATCTTGCGATATAGATTGCGCTCCCTCGTTGTAAGTAGGTGTATTTATAATATTGCTCAGGTATTGAGCGCTTTGCCATTGGTTATTTAACTTATTACTTTTATAAAAGTCTTCGTTGTTTTCTATCTTACGGGTAAAAATGAGTGTGCCTTCATCAGCTGTAGCAACAGGCAAATATTCATCTGCGGCGGTATTAATTTCGGCCCCCATATTAATGGGCACAAAAGTTACGGGGTGTGTTAAAGCTTGTATGCTAAATTTGCAATCGGCTATTAATTTTTGAGCGTAGGCTGTGTTTTGCGCGGTGATGTTTGGATAGGTTAGGTATTTTTCCAGGTGATGTAAAGCAGGTTCGTATTGGGCGCTGGTTATCTCACAGTCACCAATTTTTAAATAAACCGAGCGGTTGTACTCCGGGTCTAATTCTATAACTTTTAGGAAATGCGTAATGGCAGGTTTGTAAATATGCCTCATCCTTAGCACATCTGCTAATTGCGCATGCGCTTCAATAAATTTAGGGTCTGCCTTAACAGCTTGTTCCAGTTGGGTAATAGCCTCATCATATAAGCGATCATCAAGGCTTTGGTTAGCCTGCGCATAATATTTAATAGCTTCCTGGTCTGTAGTTGAATAACGCTTTTGCTGGGCAAATACACTTACAGATAATAGCAACAAGAAAATAAACAGAAAATAGGTTTTGCGCATTAGTAACTGATACGGTAATCAATACACTAAGTTACAATATTAAGGGATATTTAAGTATTTGTGGGTTTGCAATGATATTTCCCACTGCGGGTTAGCCATTACATAATCTACAATAAGCGGGGTCATTTCCGCGTGTTTAGACCATTCCGGCTGTAAGTACAGTTTGCAATCGGGGCCAACCAGCTTAGCATGATGTTCTGCGAAGGCGAAATCAGATTTATTAAAAACTATTACTTTCAGTTCATTAGCCTTGTCAGCTACCATCTGGGTTGGCGCTTTAAACTTTTTAGGCGATAAGCAGATCCAGTCCCAATTACCCGAAAGGGGGTAAGCGCCTGATGTTTCAATAAAGGTTTTAATGCCTTTTTGCTGCAGGCTTTGGGTAAGATAATCAAGGTTGTATATCAAAGGCTCGCCACCGGTAACTACTACGGCTTTTGATGGAAACTTTGTAGCATTTTCTACAATGGTATCGGCAGCGGTAAGCGGATGCAGTTCGGCATCCCAGCTTTCTTTAACATCGCACCAGTGGCAGCCCACATCGCAGCCACCAAGGCGGATAAAATAGGCCGCTTTGCCGGTATTAAATCCCTCTCCCTGTATCGTATAAAACTCTTCCATTAAAGGAAGTAATGTGCCATCTTCCGGAACCTGGTGTGCCATAATAGGGCGCAAAGGTACGGTTTTGAGCGCAAAGGATAAAGGCAAATGCAGAAAGGCTTTGTATAGAGAGACAAAATTGACATTACAACAATAAAATTATTTAACTTTTTAATTTTCAGCATTTTTAACTATTATTACTTGAAATTTCGCCGTATGAAGAAAATATACTTATCGGTAATATTTTTAGCGCTTTTGTGCTTTAGCTCATGCGTGGATATTGAGGAACGTTATGATTTTAAACCAGACGGCGCCTGCAATGTGGTTTACGGCTTTGATATGAGTAAAGCGGTTTCGGTACTTATGAACCTGATGACCGACTCGGTACGCGAAACCCCGCAATTTGGTATGGTTAAAGATACTACCCTTAATTTTTATAGTGCCCTGCCCGATAGTATCGCCCGAAAAATGAACGCCGAAGAGATGAAAATGGCACAGGGAAGTGACCTTGCCATTAAAATGGACTTGAAAAAGAACATTATGAAAGTAAGCATTAAACACGAGGCTAAAAATGCTGCCGATCTGCAATATTATCTTCAGCACCTAAGCAGCATATCTATGAATAGCCAGCTAAACAACGTTACTAAAAGATCCTTTGATACACAACCTTTAATAACCGGCCAAAGCTATTATACTTACGAGATAACCGACCATAAGTTTTATCGCGTAATTGATAAAGTTAAATTCAACGCTTTTTTGAAAAAGGCAGGCTCTAAATTTGCCATGGCAAAGGCTATGTTGATTGATATGCCCTATAAAGTGATATTGAATTTTGCAAAACCGGTTAAGAAGATCAATAATTCTAAAGCTGTATTATCTGCCGACAGGAGAAGGGTTACGCTGGTAACCACTATGGACGAGGTAATGAAGAACCCTGCTTTAATGAACCTCAAGATAGATTTTTAGTCCTTTGAAATGGTATCCCATACCCGGTATTGAATTGACCGGTAAACCATTTATTCATAAAGTTAAGGTAAGCGGTAAAGGCATCATCATAATTAGTTATGAGGATCAGCTTTATGCCCTCGGTTCTACCTGCCCGCATGCCGGTGCCGAATTAAGTGGCGGCTGGTGTAAAGAGGGTAAGATCATTTGCCCGTTTCACAGATATTCTTACGATTTGCAAACAGGCAAAGGCAGTCCCGGTCAAAACGATTACGTAGATAGCTATCCCGTTGAAATTAGGGCAGGAGAGGTGTACGTAGGTATTGAAACCTTTTGGGATAGGATTTTGGGGAAACCTTAAAAGCGAAGAGGCTTGTGCGATTCCCCTCTTGAGAGGGGTGTAGGGGTGTGTTATTTCGCTTATACAACACACCCCTACACCTGCACTGTCTTACGCGCCCCCTCTCAAGAGGGGAACTAATTACTCGTAAACTTCCTTATTAGCCGAAGATAGCGTGTTTTTTAATAAACCTATAATGGTCATTAAACCTACACCGCCCGGTACCGGGGTTATCCATGAAGCTTTAGGTGCAACACCTTCAAAATCAACATCGCCATAAAGCTTGTAGCCAGATTTGGTTACGGTTGATGTTTCGCGGTTCATACCCACGTCAATAACTACAACGCCGTCCTTAACCATATCTGCAGTGATAAAGTTCTTTTTACCAATGGCTACGATAAGGATATCAGCATCCAGCGTAAATTTTTTAATATCTGGTGTACGGCTGTGGCAAATAGTTACGGTACAGTTACCCGGGTAGGTATTGCGGGCCATTAATATGCTCATAGGCGAACCTACAATGTTACTGCGACCAACAACTACACAATGCTTGCCTGATGTTTCAACACCATACTCTTTCAGCATTAAAGTAATACCATAAGGTGTAGCAGGTATAAACGACGGCAAATTGCGCTGCATGCGGCCCAAATTAACCGGGTGGAAGCCATCAACATCTTTACGGTGGTCAATACGCTCGGTTACTTTCTCAGGGTCGATGTGTTTTGGTAGAGGAAGCTGTACGATGATACCGTCGATATCTTCGTCGGAATTTAATTCAGCTACTTTAGCAAGCAGTTCTTCTTCCGTAACATCATCTTCGTAACGTACCAGGGTAGACTTAAAACCTACTTTTTCGCAGTTTTTCATTTTGCTGGCAACATAGGTTTCGCTGCCACCATCGTGGCCAACCAAAACGGCTACCAAATGCGGCTTGCGACCTGTGCGCTCTAAAATTTTAGCTGCTTCTTCAGCTATTTCAACCTTAAGTTTTTCTGATACGTATTTTCCGTCTAAAAGCTGCATAAATTAAAATTAAAATTCAATAAAACTCCAAGTGACTTTTTTGGGGCGTGGATTGTCTGGGAAATTAGGATGGAAAATAGATTCTCTAACACAGAATATTTTTCCACTATTAAATAACTTGGTGAAAAAAACGAGTTTAGGTTTTAAGTAATAATCATTCTTTGTGCCTAATTTGACTTTGTTATTTTCAAATTCTTCAAGTAATGGAATTTTTTCCGGAGTGTCATACGTTTCAGGTAATGGTAAATACTTTTTATGAATATTAGTCATAGGCCCAATATTCGCTTTGTATTTTATAAGTTTATCATTATCTGGATGAAAATAAAGAACTGTGGCCGCAAATGTATTTGGAAAAATACCTACGTTGTAGTAAGGAAGTTCACAAAGTTTGTAAAAACCAGGTCTAAGAGATTTTAACCCCTTATTTAAAAATTCGCTCCAAGGCCCATCTTCGTCACCACCAAAAAAACGATTTAATTCAGGGATTGCTTGAGCCTGTAGCAGACTTAGCCCTTGATAATCAGTTAAATCAATTGCCCGTTGAATCTCATTCGGATCGTCAAAATCCTTCGATAATGCTGTGTAGTATTTTTTACATTCATCCGGGCTCATAAGTATTATATTCTACAAGTACTTAATCCAGTTTCAATACCGCCATAAACGCGCTTTGTGGTATCTCTACGTTACCAACCTGGCGCATGCGTTTCTTTCCTTTTTTCTGTTTCTCTAACAGTTTACGCTTACGCGATATATCACCACCATAACATTTGGCAGTAACATCCTTACGTAAAGCTTTCACTGTTTCACGAGCAATAATTTTGGCACCGATAGATGCCTGTATAATGATTTCGAATTGCTGGCGTGGCAATAGTTCTTTCAGTTTCTCGCAGATCTTTTTACCAAAATCGTAAGAGTTGCCACGGAATATCAGTGAAGATAAAGCATCAACAGGTTCGGCATTCAGCTTAATATCTAAACGTACCAAATCACTGGTGCGGTAACCTATCTGATGATAATCAAACGATGCATAACCCTTTGATATGGTTTTTAGCTTATCGTAAAAATCGAATACAATTTCACCCATTGGCATCTCAAACACCAGCTCCACACGATCAGATGTTAAGTACGACTGATTTTTGATGAAACCACGTTTCTGAATACAAAGCGACATTACCGAACCAACAAAGTCTGACTTGGTGATGATGGTAGCCTTAATATAGGGTTCTTCTACACGGTCAATTTTACTTGGGTCGGGTAGGTCAGACGGGTTATTTACTGTAATTTCTTCGCCTTTGGTTGAATAAGCGAGGTACGATACGTTAGGCACGGTAGTAATTACGGTCATGTCAAACTCGCGCTCCAGGCGTTCCTGGATGATCTCCATGTGCAACATCCCCAAGAAACCGCATCGGAAACCAAAGCCTAATGCTGCTGATGATTCCGGTTCAAATACCAATGATGCATCATTTAGTTGCAGCTTGGCCATCGATTCGCGCAGTTCTTCGTAATCCTCGGTATCAACAGGATATATACCCGCGAATACCATTGGCTTTACTTCTTCAAAACCTTGTATGCCGGTTTCGCACGGGCGGGTGATGGTGGTAATGGTATCACCCACTTTTACCTCGCGCGATTCTTTAATACCCGATATGATGTAACCCACATCGCCGGTTTTTATCACATCTTTAGGGAGCTGTTTTAGTTTCAGTGTACCAACTTCCTCTGCTATGTATTGTTTCTCGGTAGCAAAGAACTTTACTTTATCTCCCTTGCGGATCTCGCCGTTCACTACTTTAAAGTAAGCAACAATACCGCGGAACGAGTTGTAAACCGAGTCAAATATCAATGCTTGCAAAGGCGCTTCCGGGTCTCCAATGGGGGCGGGGACACGCTCAACAATGGCACGTAAAATATCATATACGCCCATACCAGTTTTGCCGGATGCAGCCAAAATCTCTTCGCGTTTGCAGCCGATCAGCTCAACGATCTGGTCTTTAACCTCCTCAGGCATAGCGCCGGGTAGGTCCATTTTGTTTAATACAGGGATGATTTCCAGGTCGTTCTCTAACGCTAAATAAAGGTTAGATATAGTTTGCGCCTGTATACCCTGTGCAGCGTCTACAATAAGCAATGCCCCTTCGCAGGCTGCTATTGAGCGCGATACCTCATACGAAAAATCTACGTGGCCGGGGGTATCTATCAGGTTCAGAACGTATTTCTGCCCGTCCAGTTCATAATCCATTTGTATAGCATGACTTTTTATAGTAATGCCACGCTCGCGCTCCAGATCCATATCATCAAGCAATTGTGCCTGCGATTCGCGCTGGGTGATGGTGCCGGTATATTCTAATAACCTATCGGCAAGGGTACTTTTACCGTGGTCAATATGTGCTATTATACAAAAATTACGTATGTGCTTCATTCAGCGCAAAAATAACTTTTTAAGCGGATAAATTAGTATCTACTTATCAATTAGCTGTAAGGATATTTAAAAGTTACTTTAACACCGCCTGTATAAAAACAGGAGTTTCTGTTACCTGCACTTTTAGCTTGCCATTTATGGTGCTCACCTTTCGGCTGCTCATAACATCGGCCCCCGCTCGGAGAGTATAGATTATGGCTTTCGAAGCTGTACCTAAATCCAATATATAATTGGCAGTGCGGCCCTTTTGATCGGGTACCGTTAACACATATATGGTGTTCTGAGCAGTTTGATATCTGTCTACCAATGGGTCGGCATTAATAGTGCCTTTGTAGGCATAATTACCCATTAACTTGTTGGTTTGTAGAATATAGTCGCCCGCCGGGCGAAGTTTTGTCCCTTCGGCCAAACCCGATGTTGAATATTGCTGTGGGTTATTAGGCGTAGCATCAAACAATTGGTAAAAGAACAGGCGTTTTATACCATGGCGTGCATACATTAATGATGAACGCAGTATCCAGTCGGCCTGGGTTATTAATGCCGGTTTATTGCCGATAGGCGGTGCATGCTGATAACTCTGCTGATTAATATCGTAACCCGTTTCGGTTACCCATACTTCTGGCTTATTTTTCAGTCCATTAGCCAGGCTTACAAAATCGTCTGCCACCTTAGCTGATCCCGAAAGCTCGGGCGCTATACCGGTAGTAGCGTTCTTGTGTGTAAAAACGCTCCCATTATTTGAGTACAGGTGATAGTTGATCACATCAAAGCAAAGGTTAATGCTACCATCGGCCTTTATGCCGCGGTTGGTTTTGCACCAGTTTATCATCCTTTGCACATAGTTAATATCAGCGGTAGCCAGGCCACCCATTACTACCACCATGCCTGGGTCGGCAGTTTTTACACCTGCGTTATTGCCTAACGTGCCTTTGTGCCCATCATAAAAAGCCGACATATTAGCCGCGTATTCTTCAGGCGTTTGTGTGGCTTTATCGCCCTTCCACCAGCGGTCGTTCTCGTTGCCGCACTCTATATATTTTATTAAGCCAAGGCCAATTTTAACCGTATTTACCGGGTCGTTAGTCCACCGCGGCCGGCCATCTACTTTTACCAGACTTGGGTTTACCCCGGTATTAGAACCATATCGCGCAGCAAACTGGAATGCAGTGCGCGCCTGTACAATATAAGATGCCGGTAAAGAGCGATTAGCCCCATAAGGCGCCGGGACATTCTCGTCGTCGTGTTCAGATGCCGGGTAAGTGTTCATCATCCATACCGGCAGGTTTTTCAAGTCGGCCAATACCATAATGCCATCCTGCTTGCAACGGCTGTAAATTACATCGTAATACCAACTACCGTTATTGGTTGGGTTGTAGGTGTAATTACCTTCGGTACTCTCCAGTTTATTCCAATTTAGGTAATGCCTCACCGAGCTAAAGGATTTGATGAGGGCCATATTGGCTTCGTAGATGTGATTGCGGTTGTTTGGTGCGGCAGGGTTCTCTAAAAAGTTCCACTCGTACCCGTTTACGCCAAACATGTTTTTTAAAGGGGTTTGGTTACTGTCAATAGCGTTTGCTTCGCCAGGGTTGATCACCTTAACGGTATCTTTAACAGGCTTTACAGGTTCAGAGCGGCAACGCGAAGATCCAAGAATTGCAATTAATACAGGGAATATTAATTTATGGCAAAACAGCATATTTATTTAAAGTATTTAGGAATATTTATTATTCTTTTATAAGAAACAGGGATAGTAATAATTGCTAAAGATATAGAAATAGGGTTAGAAAAATATACCTGACGATGTGTAAAGCGGTTTTATTATTGCCTTAAAAAAATAATGTGGTTTTAAAGCAAAGCCTTATCTTTATTGACATAAAACCAACCTATTATGAAAAAAATATCATTTTTATTTGCCTTATTAATTTTTGCCTGCAGCTCGGTTTTTGCACAAATAAACAAAGACCAAACTGTTGCCGAGTGGACACGCGCCAAAGCTTACACAAAAGCTTACCTGGATGCAATGCCTGCAGATGGTTTCGCTTTTAAAGCTACACCAGAAGTACGCACTTTTGCCGGCCAAATGCTGCATTTAGCAGATGCTAATTACTTTTTTATTAGTACAGCAAGTGGTAAAGCAAGCCCAATGGGTAAAGAATCTGCCGAGAAATCTATAGCCCAAACTAAAGAAGCTACCACTAAAGCGGTTTTGGATAGCTATGATTTTGCTATCAGCACAATTCAGGGTATGACTGATGCCCAATTCCAGGAAGAAGTTACAATGGGAAAAGACAGGAAATCGACCCGTGGTTTATTGTTGGCCAAGGCGTTTGAGCACCAAACCCATCACCGCGGACAAGCAACCATTTATCTGCGTTTAAAAGGTGTAACCCCGCCACCTGAGATGCTTTTTTAAGCGAATTAAAAATTTCATTAATGCCATTTCGATTATTCGGAATGGCATTTTGTTTGTTGGCGATTTTTACCACAGAGGACACTGAAGTTTCACAGAGAATACAGAAACTTAATATACTTAATTTTTACTAAGTAGGCTGGTTTTTTTCTTCGTGCCCTCCGTGGTTTTCCTCAGTGCCCTCTGTGGTTAAACCCAAAACTAAATATTAACAAACACTTGGAATTACTAAAATAATTAGCAATTTTGTTAGGTGAATCAAAACAAGATAGAGGTAAAGGCCGAGGCGCGTGTGCTGTTTGTAGATATGAACAGTTATTTTGCCCGGTGCGAGCAGCAGGCTAACTACTGGCTGCGTGGCCGCCCCGTTGGGGTTTGTGTTTACACAGGTAAGTATGGCTGTGTAATATCCTTATCTACCGAGGCTAAAGAGCGGGGCCTTAAAGCCGGGATGCGTTTAAATGATGCCATTGCCCAATGCCCGGACCTGGTTCCGGTAGAAAGCAACCCTACACGTTACCGCGAGTACCACACTAAAATTATAAACGTAATGCGCGAGTATTGTAACGATGTGGTACCCAAAAGCATTGACGAGGCTATTATAAATTTCAGCAATTATGAAAATGTAGATCCCATGCAAATGGCCGTCAATATCAAAAATGATATATTGACCAAGGTGGGCGACTGGCTTACCTGTTCTGTAGGTATTGCGCCTAATGCGTTTTTGGCTAAGCTGGCATCGGTACGGGGGAAGAAAAAAGATGGCCTGATGATGATAACCCCGCAAAATATCGATTCGGTTTTGAGTGAACTAAAACTGGGCGATCTGCCGGGGATCGGTGCTAATATGTCGTACAGGTTAGAACGGGCAGGCATTAAAACTCCCTTAGAGATGCGCTATACACCGCCCGAGCGCTTAAGGGCAATATTTAAAAGTATTGATGGCATTTATTGGCACTACAGGCTCAACTTTATCGAAACCAATATTGTAGCGCACGAATACAAGGGCATGCAGGCCATGCGGCAAATATCTGCCGAAAAACGCAAGCATATCAATTACATAGACCAATTGTTTATGACATTATGCCTAACGCTGGAAAAACGTATGGTTCACCATAAATTCTACTGTAAATCAGTTGGGTTTACGGCGCGTTATGCTGATGATACTCGTTGGGACGATGCCTTCACTATAAGCACACCCGTACAGGATGCCATTAGCCTGATGCGGATGATACGCATCCGTATAGCAAAATTTGAAGAAGCAACCGGCAATGCCCCTATAATGAATACCCAAATAACGCAAATGCGGGTAGCTGTTACCAATTTTGTGAACAACGGAAATATGCTCTACAGCTTATTTGAGGATATGGACAGGAAAGAAACCGCCCTGAAAACCATGCATCAGATAAAAGAAAAATTTGGATCTGATAAACTGATCCGCGCGGTTGAAATGACGGATGGCAAAGTAATAAAGGATGTGATAGGCTTCGGCTCGGTAAAAGACCTAACAGATCTGGATTATAAGGCAGGATAGGCAGTTATCCTACCTCGACACCTCTATCTTTATCTTTCTTCCCTTTATCTTTTCATTCTTCACTAAAGCTACTGTACGCTCTATAAGGTTGCGCTTCACAGCGGCGTATGACGAATAATCCAACACCTCTATTAACCCAAGATCTTCTTTGGCCAGTTCACCTTTTTTAAGCAATAGACCCACAATATCAACCTTGTTTATTTTATCCTTTTTACCGGCAGCTATATAAACAGTTGACCATGGCGATAGTGCTGGAATAGTGGTTTTCTTTGGTAATATTTCTTCCTCCGGGATCTCGTTCAGATAGTCTGGTTTTTCTCCGGGTGCTAACAATAGATAGGAGGTACCCGTTGCATGCATACGTGCGGTACGGCCATTACGGTGTATAAAAGCTTCTTCGTTATGGGGTAGCTGATAATGCACTATGTGTTCAATTTCGGGGATATCCAATCCGCGTGAAGCCAGATCGGTGGTGATTAATATATGGTGACTGCCGTTCCTGAATTTTAGCAAGGCACGTTCACGATCGTCCTGCTCCATACCGCCGTGGAAGATATCATGTGGCAAACCCATATCGTAAAGCAGGTCGCTGATACGGTCAACAGCTTCGCGGTGGTTACAAAAAACAAGAGTTGGCTTATCACTTATCTTACAAATAAGGGCGAATAGGGCATCAAGCCTATCAGCAGGTTCGCATATTACTACTTTCTGTTTCAGATCAGGAGTAGATTCCGCATTTGTTAAGTAATCCAGCTTTGTTGGTCGGTTGATACCGGTGAAAGAGGGGATCTCGTCCATTTGCGTGGCCGAGGTAAGTATCCGCTTTTTAATGTTTGGCAATTGTTTAATGATATAAGACATATCTACCTGGAAACCAAATTCCAGCGCTTTGTCAAACTCATCCAGTATTAGTGTAGTAACCGTACTTGTATCAAACGTTTCGCGACGGATATGATGGGCTATACGGCCCGGTGTGCCCACTATAACGGCAGGCGGCTGCGAAAGGCTGTTCAACTCTATCTTTAGCGGGTGACCTCCATAAAAGCAATTTACCTTAAAGCCGCTGCCCAAACTGCGGAAAACTTGTTCAATCTGTAGAGCAAGTTCGCGCGAGGGCACCAGTATCATTACCTGCACGGTTGGTATATTGGCATCCAGCAAACCCAGCAATGGCAGCAAAAAGCCCAATGTTTTACCCGATCCGGTAGGCGAAAGCAATATTACATCGCCTTTTTTAGCGGCGGCAATAGCAGCTTCCTGCATAGGGTTAAGGGTATTTATTTTAATTTTTTGAAGCGCTTGCTTTATCATGTTATGGATGGAAAGCCGCAAAGATAAGCTAAACCCGCTACTTAATTATCCTAACCGGTTTCTTATGCTCATCTATCGCCACAAAAGTAAAACTGCCATGTACGGCAAGCTCGCGACCTTCGGCATACATTTGCTCAATATAGATCTCTACATTAACCTTTAAACTGGTATTACCAACGGTGCTTACACGACCGATCAACTCTACAATAGTGCCTGCCGGGATAGCCTTTTTAAAATCTATTTTATCGCTGCTAACGGTAACCATTACCTGTCGGCTAAAACGGGTGGCCGTAATAAAGGCTACTTCATCCATCATGTGCATAGCAGTACCGCCAAACAGGGTATCGTAATGATTGGTGGTGTTTGGGAAAACGGCTTTAAAAATTCGGGTTTCTGATGCTTGTATTCTATCGTCTAATGTCATATTGTTATTTAAGTAACAGGCAGGAAAGCCCTGCCTGTTGAGTTGTTTGATTAAATTATTGCAGGCTCTGCAACCGTAGCGCGCATTTCTTTAGCGGCGGCTACCATTTCAATCAGTGCCTTTTTTGTTTCGTCCCATCCTCGGGTTTTAAGGCCGCAATCGGGGTTTACCCAAAGCTGTGCGTCAGGAATAACAGTTCGTGCCTTTTTTAACAGGTAGGTCATTTCATCCTTGTTTGGTACACGTGGCGAGTGGATATCATATACACCCGGGCCAATCTCATTCGGGTACTTAAAGTCGGCGAATACATCCAACAGTTCCATTTGCGAGCGCGATGTTTCAATGGTTATCACATCGGCATCCATATCGGCAATACTCTGGATAATATCGTTAAACTCCGAATAGCACATGTGGGTATGAATCTGTGTATCATCCTGCACACCACTCGCCGAGATCCGGAATGCCTTTACGGCCCAATCTAAATAAGCCGCCCAGTCTGCTTTGCGCAGCGGTAGGCCTTCGCGTATAGCGGGTTCATCTATCTGGATGATTTTGATACCAGCGTTTTCCAGGTCGCAAACCTCGTCGCGTATAGCTAATGCTATCTGCGTACAGGTTTCAGAACGGGGCTGATCATTCCGTACAAACGACCATTGCAGGATAGTTACCGGGCCGGTGAGCATACCCTTCATCCATTTAGTGGTTAATGATTGTGCATAAGCCGACCATTTAACCGTCATGGCATCAGGGCGCGATACATCGCCATAAATAATTGGCGGCTTTACACAGCGGCTGCCATAGCTTTGTACCCACCCGTTTTGGGTGAAGGTAAAGCCTTGCAGTTGCTCGCCAAAATATTCCACCATATCGTTGCGTTCAAACTCGCCGTGTACCAAAACATCCAAGTCGATATCTTCTTGCCATTTCACTGCTTTTTCGGTTTCTTCAGCTATATACAGATCATATTGAGCTTGGGTGATAGATCCCTTTTTTAACTGTGCCCGCCAGCTTCTTACCTCGGCAGTTTGCGGGAACGACCCAATAGTGGTGGTCGCAAACAGCGGCAGGTTTAATAATGCTTGTTGCTTTTGCTTACGCGATGAAAAAGTATTTGCACGTTGTGCATCACTTTCAGTAATGGCTGCAACACGCTCTTTTACAATTTTATTATGTATAAGTGTTGAAGTTTTACGTGAGGCGTTGTCGTGCTTGTTTTCGGCCAGTTTATACTGAGTGCCTACACCAGGGTTATCTGTCGATAGGCTTTTTAACAACGCTATTTCATTTACCTTTTGTTTAGCAAAAGCCAACCATTGTTTTATCTCGGGCGTAAGAACTTGATTGTTATTCTCATTCTTCAAATCCACTGGCGAGTGGATAAGAGAGCAGGACGGGGCTATCCAAACGCGTTCATCGCCAAGCTTTTCTTTTGCTCTTTGGATGATGGCAAGAGATGCCTCAAAATCATTCTTCCAGATGTTACGGCCATCTACAAGGCCTAACGAAAGAACTGTTTTGGCAGGTAACAGATCCAGCACTTTATCTAATTGCCGCGGTGCACGTATCAGGTCGATATGCAGGGCATCCACAGGTAAAGATGTTGCCAAATATGCGTTATTGCCCAACTTTTCAAAATATGTAGTAAGAATAAACTTTAGGCGAGGAAATTCCTTACGCAACTGCTTATAGGTATTCCTGTATGCCTGCTGTTCTTTTTCAGAAAGGTCGAGCGATAGGAAGGGCTCGTCAAACTGGACCCATTCGGCGCCAAGATCCTGCAGTTTGGTAAGGATCTCGCTGTATACCGGCAGCAGGTTTTTCAGCAGGTTTATCTTTTCAAAACCGGCTTCTTTCTCTTTGCCTAATAACAGGTAGGAGACAGGGCCTATTAGCACAGGTTTGGTGATGATACCTAATTGCTTGGCCTCGTAAAACTCGTTGGTGATTTTTGTAGAGAATAGTTTAAACTGTTGATCTTTATAAAATTCGGGTACAATGTAATGGTAGTTGGTATCAAACCATTTGGTCATTTCCATGGCTACCACATCTAACCCGTCCTTTTGATAACCGCGGGCCATGGCAAAGTATAAATCAAGCTCTTCGTTGCCCTGCTTCAGGATCACTTCATTATACCGTTTAGGGATCGCGCCAAACATCAGGGAGTGATCCAATACGTGGTCGTAGTAAGAAAAATCGTTGGAAGGTACCAGGTCTATCCCTGCATCCTTTTGCATCTGCCAGTTTTCGTGGCGAATGGTTTTACCTACTGTGAGCACGTTTTTATGCCCGGTTTTGCCTGCCCAGTAACTTTCGCAGACCTTTTTCAATTCGCGTTGGCCACCAATGCGCGGGTAGCCTAAATTTTGCGTTAGCATTGCTTTAATTGATTAAATGAATAAATCGGTTAAAGCTCTCCAGCTAAACTTCGCAATGCGTTTTTGATATGGGGTGATGGAAAATAGAGATATAGCTCATCCTTGCATTATAAATACAGGGTGTAACGAAAACTATATCAAACCACAGACCATTGCTTCATACCGCGAAAGCATTGTCAATTCAGTATGGCAGGTCTCCTGACTTGTAACATTTTTGCCATCCTTCCCATCCGTTTTGTGCGGACAGTGGACATTGTATTGGCAAAAACCTTTTGTGTTACTTACAGTTGCGCGACAGCTCGTGATTTGCACACGATTCCCTATTAATCTACAATTAAGTAAAACCTATACCGGTTGATGAAGGAAAGTAAAGAACTTATATCGGCCCAAAGGTAAGTAATATGGGTGAGGAAATAAGTGTGTGGAATAGTCTTATTAGATATCTTCTCTCAATTTTCGAATTTGCTCCAACGCAGCCACGTCAATTTGATCTTTTGGACGATTAACAACTTTCTTATTTTCTATGAGCTGATCAATATGCAGAAAGAATATACTTACACCTTCAATATCAGCCACAGATGCCATTTGTAAACACTCGTCAAAAGTATATTGTTCAAGGCCTTTCATGTTGGTAAGTACATCCAATCGGAGTCCGTTATTTAGAATAAATTCAGTCCAACCAGGCAAAAACAGCATGTTTTCAATTGTTGGGTAATCACCCATTGCACAATCAACAAGCGCGTTTCTAAGGGCTTTTCTATTATCAGGGGTATCGTTTAACCAAATATCTAAATCGCAGGTAAAACGCTGAAAACCATGTAAGTTTACAGCATAGCCACCAACCATAATATATTGCACATTGTTTTCCTGAAGGGCTCTCCAGAAACTTAGTATTTCTTTATCAAATACATCCACAATTATTTGCTGATAGGCGGTTTATGAGATATTACAGCCTTAGACATAGTTTGCTGTATTTTATATAAGCGGGTAGCCATTTCAAAACGCTCTTTATAGCTGCGTTTTAAACCTTCCTTCAAAAGTTCTAATTCAGCCTTATCAAACGACGTTTCTTTTTTATTCATGGCTTTAACTTATACCAAATTTAGATAAAAAGGCTTCTATTAGCAAATGCCTTTTCTTCAGTTAAGGCATCGGTAAAATGAGTTTGGGCGATGTCCCTATCATCCGCATTCTAAAGCAATTCATGGCGGTATCGCCCAATTGTGCAATTAGTTTATAGTTGGCAACGGCACCAACCGCGGCACCTATAATGGGGAGTAGTTGCGCCATCTTTGCAAGATCTATGTAGTCGCGGTATTCCTGTTGAAATATCCGCCAGTCAAAGTCTTCCGCGTTCTCTGGTAATTGATCGCTGTACTTACCCCAATCCTTTAGTAGCGAGTAAATTTCATTTCGCCGTTGCTGACTGGAATAGGCAAGCTGGAAAATGTACAGCAGGTATAATCTTTCTTTGTAATCCTTAACATTATACCCATAAAGCGAGGCAATATTAAACAGTAGTTTCATTTTAATGCCGATAAGCACCGGGAAATCGGCAAAGCCCATTAAGATACCGCCGGCACCTGTTACAGCGCCTTCTATTGTGGCTGTTTTTTGATAAAATGTTATTTGTTGTTTAATATGGCTTTCCCTTAATAACAGCGAAGCATCATGCGGCAACGTAATGCTTGTGGAATATTTAATACCAAACATAGCCGCTTTTATCATCTTTTCGATGGTAACGGTTATCACCTGGTGCGCCTTCTCTGGTATCAACCCGTTAATTTTGCCCTGTAAGCTTTTTGCTATCCGGTTTGATAACGAAGGCCCTTTTTGCATTTTTTGCTGCCAGGTTTGTAGTTCTGCCAGAGCTTCTTCTTCATAGGATATCATAAGGTAAAGATACCTATTTTGAAATCAACGGGTTATTGGCGCTAATTAGTATGAAAGATCTCTTCCATGTTACTCCAGATTTTGCCTTTAGCTGCAGCATCGGGTAAAGGGCTTTGTGTTGGATCTGTTTTTTGCCACCATTTTTGGGTAATGCTATCGGCAGCCATTTTTTTCATGTCAGCATTAAAATCATTACCCGTGTATTCAAAATAACTGAACAGGTAGGGCTTGCCATCAATTTCTTTGATGTAAATGGAGTAGTTACGAATATTGCATTCCCTTATCTTTTTTAAAACCGCCGGCCACGTATGGGCATGCAGGTTTTTATAAACCTGGATACTATCTGGCTTTAAGCCGGTGATGCTGGCATAACGTTTAACCGCAGCGGGGGGCTGAGATACACAACCAAAAGTGACCAGGCAAACCGCTGTTAATACTATTAAATAAACCTTCATCTGTCACTATTTAATAACCGGGATGTTTTCCGTATTCTGGTTAACTTCTAATACCACAAGGTTGTCGTTTTCATCGGGCAAGCTTGGAGGTAAGGTAAGCTGTATATCTGTCACGTTTTGTCTAACCTGTACCGATGTATTGTTAAATAGATAAGCCTTAGTAATAGTTACGTTGGGCATTGCAGGAATAGTTACCGTGTTGCCATTATGTTTAAATACATGGATGAAAATCTTATTCCCTTTTCGTGTACTGGCGAAGCTCTCATTTGGTGCATACGGACCGCCTTTGGTATTGTAAATGCTGCTGCCATAGGTTTTCATCCAGTTACCAATTTCTTTTAGGCGAAGTATCTGTCTGTTCTCTATGCGACCATCCATCATTGGGCCAACATTAAATAACAGGTTGCCATTGCCAGCCGCCGTTTTTACCAGTGTTTGAATGCACTCCTTTAACGACTTCATTTTATCATTCGGTTTCCATGCCCATTGTTCGCAAATGGTGATGCAGCTTTCCCAGGGCTCGTTCATGTTTAGCTGGCCTATACGCTGCTCTGGTGTCAAATAATCACCAACAGATTGATCGTTCAGTACTTCGCTAACTTTACCCAAGCGATTATTTACCAGTATATTGGGGTTAATACTTTTTATATAATCATATATCTCCCGGCCATCTTCGTTTGTCCAGGGCTTTTCCCAGTAGCCATCAAACCAAAGCAGGTAAGGGGTGTAACGGGTGATGAGTTCTTTTAACTCATCTTTCATAGTTTGTTTAAAGGCTGTCATGTTGCCCTTTACATTTTGGGTAGAGTCGTTAGGGTTTTGGATAGGGTAGTCCTTATCGTGCCAATCAAGAACGGTAAAGTATATCCCGAAGGTTATGCCTTGTTTTTTGCAAGCTTTAGCCAGCTCGCCAACAATATCCCGTTTAAACGGACTGTTCATGATGTTATAAGCCGAAAAGGCTGTTGGCCAAAGGCAAAAGCCATCGTGGTGTTTCGCGGTGATAACAAGGTACTTCATTCCGGCATCTTTAGCTGCCTTAACCCAGGCATCGGCATTAAATAACACAGGGTTAAATTCGCGGTAAAGGCTATCGTAATCGGCCTGTGCTACTTCTTTATTTCGGCTCCAGCCAATTTCAGTCCCACGGAGTGTAATAGGGCCAAAATGTACAAACATGCCAAAGCGTTTATCCATAAAATCGGGCAAATTGGCTTTTGGTGTTTTTTGCGCGAAAGATGATGTTGAAACTATAAGCAACAAACAGGCAATACAATATCTCTTAAATGACATAGGCTATATTTTGTGGTAATAATTGGTTAGGCTAAATTAGGGATGCTGTTTTGGCCTGTAAATGGATAATTCAAATAAGATAATGGATTATGCTTTGGGCGAGGCTATTGGGATGAATGCATCGCCCTGTATTTTCGCGCGAAATAAATGGCCGAGAATAAGGTGAGCACCAGCCCAACGGCTGATAAGGCAATTACGCTGTTAGAGAAAAACGTAACCCAGTTAAGCTGTACTTTGAAAATTTCTTTCGAGAATAATACGCCCACACTGCCCACATAGCCAAAAGAATCGGCAAGGTATATCAGAAAACCAACATTACCCGCGTACCTGAATGTGGCTATAAGCCTTTCGAAGAACACGGCATTAAACGGGATATAAACCATGTACAATCCCAGTCCTACGATCATCATCCACCAAATGGGCGCTAAACTTTCATTGATGAATGCCAGGGTAGATAGGCCTGCTAATAAAAAGCCAATACCTATAAATACATGGGCGGTCATCAACGCTTTATAGCTGTTTCGTATCATTACCATGCTGCCTATAAGCACAAGGATGACAAGCGTAATAGGGGTTTCGGTTTTAGAAAATATGGCTGGCTGATTAAAGAAACCCATTTCCTTCCACATCTCGGCCCCAAAATTATCGCGGATATCCCTGAAGATGGTAGCGAATGTGTAAATGAGGATACATGCAGCAAGGCCGGGCAAAAACTTAAGTACAAAAGCCTTACGTTGCACTTTGCTCATTGGGGTGCGTTCCATCCGGTCGGTAATATCCTCGGCATTGGGCGAGGGAATCTTTTCCATCAGGTAAACAAACAGCAGGAGCGGTACAGCGAACAATAGTCCGGTGAAAAATGGCAACCAAAATTCGGTAACGCCAAATTGCAACATGAGCCAGCCACCGGCCGATCGTACAAACCCCGACGCGAAAATAAAGCTAACGGCAAGGGTAGCGCCAATAAAATCGGTACCACGGCGGCCTTCAATATAAGAGAAAACTACACCCCAAAGTATGCCCAGCGGGAAACCATTGATAAACAAGAACAGGATATTATAAGGCACAGGAACCAACGCGAAGCCCAGCCAACTAAACCATGCAATGCCTGTAAGTAAAAGAATTACCACCCCACGGCCGGTGCGTTTGAGTTCGGCAACGTATTTTATACCGTAGAATTTGGCTAGCATATAGCCAAGTACCTGGCTTATCACCAGCAGGGTTTTATAACTGTAACCTGCAACGGTAATACCATCAAATGTGGCTACCGTGAACGATTTCCGGAAACCAAATATCATGGTGTAGGCCAAAAAGACTGTGATAGCCGCGTATATGTTTACCTGGAGCCGGGTACCGTTAATTTTACTGGGCTTAAATAGCATGAATGAGGTTTTACTGCAATGTAGGTAAATAGACTGTTTTTTTCTTTAAGAGTTATCTGTGCGAAACTTATCAAGGGGGGTGTAGTCTAATTTGAGCAGATTGATAATTATTTGATTTTTGTATCTTTGGTTATGCCTGAGTTTGTTGAGCTTAAAACATTTTATAAAAATCTTAAAAATGCTTCGGAGCCTGTGCCGAACGAGATTGGGAACTTTAATATTTTTAAGGTTGAAGACCTGTTATTGCCCAAACATAAATCGATTACCTATAGCCGCCGAAACTTTTACAAAGTGAGCTTGGTTACGGGGCATAGTAAAATTCACTACGCCGACCAGTGTATAGAGATACTGGATAGCGTACTGGTATTTACCAACCCAATGATACCCTATTTTTGGGAAAGGATCAGCGAAAAACATAGTGGCTACGTTTGCATATTTACCGAGGATTTTTTTAACCGCTTTGGCAATATAAAGGATTACCCCGTTTTTCAATTTGCAGATGCTGCTGTAATCTCTTTGGCTCCGGATGATGTTGCTCAATATAATGATCTGTTTTTAAGGATGTACGATGAGTTACATGGCGATTATGTTTATAAATACGACCTGCTGCGCAACCTTTTAATGGAGGTTATTCATGGGGCGCAAAAAATGCAGCCGGCTACCGGGCAGCCAACAAATGGTTCTAATGCATCGGAGAGGATAACTTCACTATTCGCAGAATTGCTGGAACGTCAATTCCCCATCGAATTAAATAACCAGGTAATCAAGATAAATTCGCCCTCGGCCTTTGCCGCGCAGTTAAATATACACGTTAACCATTTAAATAAAGCGCTTAAAGAAACCACCGGGCAAACCACCACACAGCTAATTAATGACCGTTTATTGCAGGAAGCCAAGATTTTACTAAAAAGCACTAACTGGACAATTAACGAAATAGCCTGGAGCTTGGGCTTTGAAGAACCTAATCATTTCTCCAGCTTTTTTAAAAGCAGGGCAAAGCTTACGCCAAAAGCATTCAGGCAATTGGAAGTTGATTGATTTTTATAGTTTTTGGTTTCGTTAGGGTATTATCTGTATTTGTTATTTAATGAACTTTGCTTCATAAAATAAGACGAATATGTGGACTAAAAAAGATATGCCCGGTCAGCTGGGTAAAACAGTAATTGTAACCGGTGCAAATGCCGGTATTGGTTTTGAAACAGCATTAGCTTTTTATGAAAGCGGTGCGCATGTAGTACTGGCATGCCGAAACCTGGATAATGCACAACAGGCAATCAGCAAAATTGCTCAACAAAAAGGCAATGGCACATTAGAGGCGGCTTTGCTTGATCTATCTAACCTGGCATCGATAAAACAATTTGCCGAAGCATTTTTACAAAAACACCAACAACTACATTTGCTGATCAATAATGCAGGGGTAATGATACCACCGGCTTCTAAAACAGCCGATGGTTATGAGTTGCAATTTGGTGTTAACTTTATAGGGCATTTTGCTCTTACAGGTTATTTATACCGATTGTTAAATGCTACAGCAGGCTCACGAATAGTTACCGTAAGCAGTTTGGCTTACTTACATGGAGTTATTGATTTTGATAACCTTAAATCAGAAAAAGATTATGAGCCGATGCGCGAGTATTGCCAAAGCAAGCTGGCCAACGTGCTTTTTTCTATAGAACTGCAGCGAAGGATAATAGCTGCAAATCATCAAACAACATCTATAGCAGCACAACCCGGCGCCAACAAAACGGAATTGGCAAGGCACATGACCGACGACGAGTATAACGCGGCTGTAGAGCGTGTGGGGGAACTTATGGACCCATGGCAGGGTGCATTACCATCCTTATATGCTGCTACTTCTGAACAAGCCAGAGGAGCGGAGCTTTACGGCCCGGATCAGGATGGCGGATACAGGGGATATCCGGCAAAAGCTACTATTACACCAAATGCATTGGATGAAGATGTTGCCAAAAAACTTTGGGCAATGGCCGAGCAAGCTACCGGTGTTTATTACCCTGCAGTATAATATTAATAAAGCCTTAACAATTAAATTGTGAAGGCTTTATTGTTAATGAGTTGTTCTGTTATTTCCTAAGCCCTGTATTTTAGGCTTGTTAGTTTATTTGGTTTTAGGTAGATATAATCGTTTTTGAAATCAAGTATGATATTAAATCTCTTAAAGAGATCATTACCCAAGTAATTAATTTCAAAACCAGACGGGTTTTTGCTGCCTAAAATAAGCGTTGGGATATTGGTAAGCCCAAAACCATTGAGTTTAAAAACGGGGGATAGTACTGTTCTGGTTTCATATTTTACGCCCCGTGGGTCGTGAAGTACGGATGTTTTGATCACTTTTAAGCCTTTTGAAAAACCTTGCCGCCCTACCCAGGTACTATCTAAAATGAGGGCTTGTTCTGATCCTATATCCATTAAAAAGTTGCCGGTAAACTTTTTATCTGCTATTTCAAAAGTGCCTTTAATGTAAGCATAAGAGTGGGTAAAATCCAGTTTTGACTTTACGTAACCTTTTAAAGCTTTCGGCAGCTTCGAATGGATGATTAAAAGGCTATGGTCATAATCAATTTCAACTTGCTTGCCTTCAAATAGGTTCCAGCCAAATCTGCCGTCCATATCATGTGCAGTTATCACTGTAGGGATAACCTCGGGGTTATTCAAAACTAAAGTGCCCATTTGCAGTTTAAATACCTTATTCAAATTATTATAATTTGGAGTTGTTTTGCCGACTAAGGCATCGGGCTGGTTTGATAATAATTTTGTCTTTTTCGATATCGCATCCTTCGTTAAATGAAAATCGAAAGAGGTAAGGTCAAAATGCAGGTTTAATGTATCGGTATTGTTTATAACAGATGTTACCTGTATAGCATTATATGCAGTAAGTGTGAAAGGAATGGTATCCTGTTTAGCGGTAGTATTACTTAGCAAACTTGCAGGAGGTATAGCGCTTGCAATTTGGGTATAGAAAGAATCTCTGCCGTTTAGTATTACAACAAAGTTATATTTTGTGCCGGGTTTTACTTTTACCCTTATAGAATCTATATCAGTATAAAAAGTAACCCATTTTGTTTTTCTTGTTCTATCGGCAGTAAAAACGTCTAATTTGATCTTTGGATTTAACGACCAGGCATTTTTATCAAGATGGCCGCCATCGTTGATAGCTACATTTTTAGAGGTTGCTTTAATTACCGGTAATTTTGATTGCGCAAAAACCGATTGAATTAATAAAAATGGTACAAAAAGGAAAATGTATTTCATTTGTTTATTGAATATTTGTCTGTTTTAAACTTAATAAGCTAATTTACCTGCCGTATAAAGATGCAAAATAAAAACAGTGAGCAAAGCAGTTTAGCACTTATCTATAACACTGTTACAAATAATTTAACAACCTAAATGAACCGAACCGCTTATATAATCTCTACCATAACCTGCCTGGTTATAGCATTTTCTACCTTCAATGCAAAAGCCGCAGATCCTTACCCTTCTTATCACCAGCGTAAATTATCGCCCGGCGGGATGGTTTATTACATCGACCCCCAAAAAGGGAGTGATGCGAATAGCGGCACTGTTTATGGCAAGCCCTGGAAAACATTTGCCCCTATCAATCATCTCATCTTATCGGCCGGTGATAGGGTACAGGTAAAGGCGGGGTCTTTTTATAAGTCGCTGATGATCATAGCGAAGGCAAATAGTAAAAAGCCGGTCATTATAAATTTTGAAGAGGGCAGATACAATATTTATCCCGATAGTTCCTATAAAACCACACTGCACATCTCCAACACTAATGATGTGCCCGCGGGCCCCAAGGCGATAGCCTTATATATTGTCGATTCGAAATTTGTAAAGGTGAGGGGCAACAACGCAAGGATTGTTTTACGGGGTAAAATGATAGAAACCTGCATCAACAACAGCAATAATATCAACATTGAAGGATTGAGTTACGATTATTACCGCCCAACGGTATCTGAAATGCAGGTAACTGCTTTAACAGAACACTACGCAGACGTGAACGTTAACGCCAGCTCTGAATACAGTGTTAAGGATAGCGTGTTATGGTGGGAAGGAGAAGGGTGGAGACATAAACCCGACTGGTACTGGCAGGTATTCGACCCAAAAACAGAGTACGTTGAACGACTGGATCTAAAACTGGAAAAAGCAAAGTATGCGGATATGGGTAATGGAGTTGTGCGTGTATTTTTTGATAAAAATCCCGGTTTTAAAGCTGGGCTGATCTATCAGACGCGAGATGTGCTGAGGGATTGCGCCGGTATATTTATGCAATACAGCAACAATATCAGGCTTAAAAATATCCGGATCTATTTTATGCATGGAATGGGTGTTGTAAGTCAGTTTTGCCGCAATATTAAAATGGATTCGGTAATAGTAAAACCGGAAGAGGGGAGCGGCAGAACCTGTGCCGCCTGGGCTGATATACTGCATTTTTCGGGCTGCAGCGGTATGATAGAAGTTAGTAATAGTTATCTGTCGGCCGCTAATGATGATGCTATTAACGTACACGGCACCCACCTCCGGATTATTGAAAGAACCGCTGAAAATAAAATAAAGGTGAGGTTTATGCACAACCAGACTTACGGATTCACCGCGTTTTTACCGGGCGATAGCATTGATCTTGTACATGCAGAAACCCTAAATACATACGCCAACAATGTTGTTGTGCATAGCGAAAGGCTTAATGATAAGGATATCCTGCTCACGTTAAAAAAGGCAGTCCCGAAAGATATTCTGGCTAATGATGTGGTGGAGAACACAACCCGCACACCAGAACTATGGGTACATCATACAACTATCACACGGATCCCAACACGGGGTATCCTGGCTACCACCCGTCGCAAAATATTGATAGAGCACAACAGGTTCTTTCGCGTTAGGTGGACTGCTGTACTAATGGAGGACGACGCCGAAAGCTGGTATGAATCGGGCCCGGTAAAGAATGCTTTGATCAGGAATAATGATTTTATAGAATGCGGCGCTCCCGCTATTAGCATCCACCCGGAAAACAAAATATTTAATAAGCCGGTGCATCATAATATTACAATCAGTAATAACAGGTTTGTACTGAATAATGACGATAAAGTACTCTTTGCCAAAAGCACTTCGGGGATCATTTTTTTGGGTAACCAGATCAAATCATCCAAAGCCTTAGATATAAAAGGCCTAACTGAGTTTCGGGATTGTTTTAATATTAAACTGTTTAGGAACGTATTTTTACGGCAATAAAAAGCCAGAGTAAGAACTAAAATTGATAAATATTTTGACTCATAAAAAAGCCTGCAATTTAACATTGCAGGCTTTTCTTTAATTAATTATGATAAATTTAAGGGTGAACCGAGTTAGCAATTAACGTAACTGCGGTTTGTGCCAATAATTTACCTGTAACTTTAGCATTGGTATTTAAAGATATCAGCGTTTTACTTAAAATCACACCTTTAAAATCCACGGTTGTTCCCAAAGTTGCTTTTCCGGAAACTACCCAGAATACGTTTTTAGCCTGGGCACCTCCCGCCAAAGTGATAATGGCGCTGTTATTTACCGTAAGGTTTTGTGCTATCTGGAAAACCCATACATCATTCGGGCCCCCGGATAGTGTAACACCGGCATTTGTTATTAAAACACCTGTACTCCATTTATACAAGCCCGGGCGCAAAGTACGGCCACTGATATTGCCTGCATACATCTGAACTTTAGGCGCGGGGGATACTATACCATTTGCTGTAGTAAAGGCAGTTTTCATATCACTTATGGCGGTAGTCATTTTAGATGGGGTAGGAGCTGTATAATTAGCAGCGTAAACTTTCCCGGTTACCATTGATGTAGCGGAAAACTGATTACTGGCGTCCTTTATTAACCCAAATCCGGTAATTGCTGTAGATGCTATCGGGCTTGTTCCTATGTCACCAATTATTGTAGTGACGCCAGTGGTTGAAATACCAGTTGATGTCAGA
>NZ_JAQBOI010000170.1 GCF_028288105.1 Mucilaginibacter sp.
GCAAAAATGATAGGTACATGGGCGTTTATCTTTCTTATCTCTTTCCCTAGTGTAAAGCCATCCTTTTTGGGCATCATTACATCCAGTATTAACAGGTCGTAATTTTGTTTGGTAAAAGCACGCAGGCCTTCGTCGCCGTCTTTGCAAAGCACAACATCGAATTTCCCTTTTAGCTGCAGGTAATCCTGCAATAGCAAGCCAAGGTTCGGGTCGTCTTCTACGAGTAATATTTTTTTCATGATAGGTTATACAACAGGAAATTTCAATTCAAACTCCGAGCCCTTTTCTCTTTCAGATTTAACGCTTATAGTGCCGTCTAACCTTTTAACAATAGTATTCACGTAGCTTAGCCCCAGCCCAAAACCTTTAACATCGTGCAGGTTACCGGTTGGTATACGGTAAAACTGTTCAAATATTTTGGCTTGCTGATCGCGGTTCATGCCTATTCCTTTATCGGCAACCCGTATTAATATGTGCCCATTTTTATTTAACGTACTAATTGCAATATCAGGTGCATCGGTACTGTATTTTATAGCATTATCTATCAGGTTGAACATTACATTGCTAAAATGCAGCTCATCGGCAATAATAACAGCCCGTTCTGCATCAAGGTTAACCGTGGTAACCGCGTTACACTTTTGCATTTTTAACTGCACGCTATCCAGCACAATGGTTATCATTTCGTTTACATCAAGCGGCTTTTTATCCAGCTTAAAATCATCTTTCTCTATACGGGCAATATTCAGTACCCTTTCAATATGGCTGCCCAACCTCACGTTCTCTTCATAAATAACATTTGCCAGGCGGGCTACACGGGTTTTATCCTGGGCTATTTCATTATCCTTTAAAGCCTCGCTGGCTATCATTATGGTTGATACCGGGGTTTTAAACTCGTGGGTCATGTTATTAATGAAGTCTATCTTCATTTCAGAAATTTTCTTTTGCCTAAGGATAGAGAAAATGGTATAACCGAAACAAAATACCAGCACAAATAACAAACCGGCCGTTGTACCCATGGTAGCCGTCATGTTGCCCAAAATAAAGGAGTTTTTTTGCGGAAAGGATATTTTGATCTTGCCCGGATCATTGATCAGTTCGTTGCTAAAGATAGCTTTTTGATAGGTATAGGCCGGGATAAATTCGGGCTTAACGCCTTTTGTATCCATAGCGCTCGAAAATATAAGCGAATCGCTGTTGGCGGTACTTACCTCATAACTAAAGGGCAAAGATATCCCACGGTTATGCAGCTCGAATCGCAATAACGAATCTATCCAAAAGGCATTCAAGCGCTTATTAAGTGGCTCGTTAGATTTCCGGTACTCCTCGGCCAAGTTTTCAATT
The DNA here is from genome assembly GCF_028288105.1 of Mucilaginibacter sp. GTDB lineage: Bacteria > Bacteroidota > Bacteroidia > Sphingobacteriales > Sphingobacteriaceae > Mucilaginibacter. Next base: position 1,342 of record NZ_JAQBOI010000170.1, read on the forward strand.
ACGTTTGGCTTTTGAGCGTTATGCGGAGCATTCTCTAATGAGTCGGTCACCAGCCATTTTTTTACCTGCTTAAACTGCCTTTCTTTTTGAAGGCTTTCCTGGTGCTTTACCCACTCGGGGTTAAGATTACGGACAGACATAACCTGCGGACCAAATTGCGGGTCAACGTATGTGTATCGCAGCGTATCGTATTTATGCAGTTTTTGTTTAACAGGCGGCCGGGCAGGCATCTTTACAAACTCGGGGATAAAACGCCCATGCACCTCACCAAATTCATCGGTATATTGTTCAATGCGAATGCGCAGGTTAAGCGAACCTTGTTGTATCATTCCGTTAATGTCATCATCCATCTTTTTATGCAGGATCATGCGCTTTAAACTATCGCGCAGCATAGCCAGTTTACGTTCGCGTTTGGTTTGTTTTTTCTTGATAACCAGGGCATCGCCAATAATGCTTTTGCTGCCGTTAATGCTTATTTCGCTCTTTTTGTCAAATGTTTCAGCATCCTTAAACTTATGCGTTTCTCTTGTTTTAGCGTTTAAAAAGTTAAGTGCATCCTGCTTGGTAACTTTTGCCACAACATTGTTCAATGCCTCGTTAACCGACCGGTTAAAAAGCTCGGACTGCATTTGGTACGATTGCCGCAAAAAATACAATTGCATAACAACCACACCCAAAAGTGCAAACCCCATTAAACCAATGATAAGCCCGATGCTTCTTCTTTTCATACCAACAACAAAAATATTTTAAATAATATGAGAATAGTTGCTTTTAACAATTTTTAACAATTTACCTTTAAGTTTTTAACATATTGATTAATAAGAGTTTTCTAAATTTGTTCTTCAAACTTAAATCAACGTACATAATGAAAAAGTTTATAAAGCCCGGCTTCGAGTTTATATTCTCGGTTAGCTTAATAGCCATATTAGGGCTGCCACCTTTGGTACTGGCACAAACACAAAAAAACATCGAAATAAAGATAGTTAATGGCGATACTACCATCAATGGTAAGGATATTAAAAAACTATCGGCGCAAGAGCGTAAAGATGCCCTTGCCGAAATGGATAACCTGCCGCAAACACCTATATATAACAACAACAGCGTTGTAACAAACCGCAAAATAGTTATTGAACGGCAAACTACCGGCAATGGTAAAAACAACCAAATAACTATTGAACGTAATATTGACAACGACGGCCCCGTTATTGCCGATTTTGATACTAAAGACAGCGCCCGCAAAGATGTTAGGGTACGTTTAAAAAGGCTTAAAGGCGCGGATAGCGTACAAGCCTTTACCTACCGCTTTGACACCGACTTATCAGATATGGGTATGAAAACGTTTAGCTTTAATATGCCGCGCCATAAACAAGGCTTTGAGTTCAGCAGCCGCAACAGCCAAACTTTTAACTACTCCAATACCGATAACGACGGCATAAACACCAATATCAGTTTCCGGGTATCTGAGCCATCAAAAGAAAAATTAAAGCGTATTGCCGGTACCGAAAAAGCCGAACTGGTATTGAATGACCTCAACCTTGTTCCGGAGTTTTCTACAGGTAAAACCACCCTGTCATTTAATTTGCCTGCAAAAACCATTGCCGATGTAAAATTTACCGATACCGATGGCAAAGTTTTATGGACAGACAAAACAACAGCCGGAATTTTCAGCAAAAAAATTAGCTTACCGCTAAATGGTGTTTATTACCTGCAAGTAAAGCAAGGTGTAAACACAGCGGTAAAAAAGATAATTAAGGAATAATCTTTCAGTTTGCAGTAGGAAGTTTGCAGTTAGCTTATATCGGCCACAAAAAAGCCCTTCTAAATATTTGGAAGGGCTTTTATATTTTTATAGCCTGCCTACTGCAAACTAAAAACTGCCAACTTTATTAAAACGGCAAATCGTCATCATCAGGTGCAGAACTGATATCAGCAGGGGCTGCATATTCTGGGGCAGAACTGCTGCCTGCAGCACCTAACATATTAACTTTCCATAATTGCAGAGAGTTGAAATAAGTTTTTTTACCTGCCTTATCTGTCCATGGACGGCCTCTCAGGTTAAAAAACACTTCAATATCATCGCCAACCTTAACATTGTCCAATAAATTGCAACGATCTTGTATAGCTTCGAACTTTAAATACTCGGGATATTGTGGGTTCTCGATGTATTCAAGTATTAATTCTCTCTTCTTTAGTGACTCGGTAACCTGTTGGGTTGCCGACACTTCGTGTACCTTACCTTTGACTTCCATAATTTCAGAAAATATTTAAAATGTAAAGTTAATAGTATGAAATTAAATAGCGGCGTATTTAATTCATAAATTCGCAAAATAATTATGCAAGTTTTCCACACTGAGAGTAAGATCATTATCACCTGCAACAAAAGGCTTTCGCCTTATTTGCAGCAAGAGGTTGAAGCATTAGGCTTTAAGCCCACACGCGTATTCCAAACCGGCGTTGAGCTTATGGGTACCGTTACCGATACCATAGCGCTAAACCTTAACCTGCGTTGCGCAAGCCAGGTACTTTATTTGCTAAAAAGCTTTACAGCTGCCGACCCAAAACAACTGTACGACGAACTTGTGCAGATTGAATGGGAAGAGTATATCGATTTTTCGGGCTACTTTTCGGTAACCTCAAATGTAAATAACGAACATATACTTACGCCGCTGTTTGCTAACGTTAAGGTAAAAGATGCCATTGTTGACAGGATAAAGGAGAAAAAAGGTATCCGCCCTAACTCTGGCGCCGATAACAATAAAACTGTTGTGAGCCTTTACTGGCAGGATGACAAAGCCGATATCTACATAGATACATCCGGCGAAACCTTAGCGAAACACAGCTATCGTAAAATACCGGGCAAAGCACCCATGCTGGAAGCTTTGGCTACATCAACCATTATGGCAACCAACTGGGACAGGAACAGCACATTTATAAACCCTATGTGTGGTTCCGGAACGCTGGCTATTGAGGCTGCTTTACTGGCTACAGATAAACACCCGGGCTTGTTTAGGATGAATTATGGCTTTATGCACATTATGGGTTACGACGAGCAGGAGTTTTTTGTTGAGCGCCGTAAATTGAAGGATAAGGCCAAGAAAGCGGTCGACTTTAAAATTATAGCAACAGATATTTCTGAAGACGCCGTAGATATTGCCCGCAAGAACGCAAATACCGCCGGTGTAGAACATTTAATAGAATTTTACGTTTGTGACTTTGAAGATACCGAAGTACCTGCCGAACCAGGCATTGTAATGTTTAACCCCGAGTATGGCGAACGTTTAGGCGTACACACCAAACTGGAGATAACTTACAAACGTGTTGGCGATTTTCTTAAAAAGAAATGTTTAGGCTACCGTGGTTATGTATTTACCGGCAACCCTGATCTGGCTAAAAAGATAGGTTTAAGGGCTGCCCGCAAAGTTGAATTTTACAATGGCAAATTAGATTGCCGCTTATTTGAATACGAGCTGTATGAAGGCAGCAAACGCGAACCAAAAGAAACAGAATGAAGAAACTGATCATATTTGCATTATTATTATCCTTCTCTTTTTATTGCAAGGCCCAGGAAGATCTGGCGTTCCCTTTTCAAGGCGGCAACCCCGTTATGACACGCTTTTTTAAAGATAGCCTTGTAGTGAGCCAGGATATTATTAGTAAAAAAGCCGCGGGAGTAGCGGTAATAAAATTCACGGCTGATATTAAAGGTAATATTCAAAAGCTGGTAATTTATTATGCCGATGATTACTTATTGACCATCCCTGTAATTGAAGCCCTTAAAAAATCGACTAAGAAATGGATCATCCCTAACAAGGAAAAATTCCATGATTTTATTATCCCATTCTCTATCAACTTTAATAACCCGGCTACAAGTGCGGCCGAGGTACAAAAGGCCGCCTATGAGTTTTATAAACGCCGCAGGCCAATTGTAGCAACAGACCAAATACCATTAAACGCAGCCACCTTACTGCCAACAGTTGTAATAAAATACGATATTCAATAATATTTCTATTCGTTTTAAGAATATATGGAACAATAAAGCCGGCTAATGCCGGCTTTATTGTTTACAAACAGGCCATTTTATAAGCGTTGCAAAGAAATTTTTTTACAATTTATAGACTGCACTCATCCAAAATTGAGCGTGAACAATAGTTTAGTGTAAAAAAATTACTTTTAAATTATTTTTTTTACATCCACGCCGCAAACAATATCGTAAGTATATCATTATCAATTGTAAAGAATTATAATAATATGCTTAATTATAGGGCTAAATCGGTTGCGGCAAATATCCGCAGCAAACGCATCGAATTAAATTATACGCAGGAATACCTTGCTGCAAAACTAAATATATCTCAAAATGCCTATAGTAAAATTGAATTGGGCTACACAAAAATAACGGTGGAGCGCCTTTTTCAGATCGCGGATATTTTAGAAACCAATATAATTGAATTGTTAAATATAGAAAAGGCCGAAGCCGCCTGACGACCTAAAAAACCCGGAGAATAATTTAGTATACCTGTTATATTTGCACCAAATCGCAGATATGGACAAGGCCGCTATAATTGAAAAAACCGTAATTTTTGTACAGGAAACCCTGAAGAATGCCGAAGGTGGGCACGATTGGTGGCATATACATCGCGTTTGGACTAATGCCAAACTAATAGCCCGTACCGAAGATTGCGACATGCTTATTGTTGAGCTTGCCGCGTTATTGCATGATATTGCCGATAGTAAATTTCATAATGGCGATGAAGAAATTGGCCCTGCTACCGCGGGTAAATTTTTAACAAGCATTAATTTAGATGGTGATACAACTACGCATGTGCAACAGATAATCAGGCATATGTCTTTCAAAGCCGGGTTTGATAAAGCAACCTTTCATTCAAAAGAATTAGCTATTGTACAAGATGCCGACCGACTGGATGCCATTGGCGCCATTGGTATTGCCCGCGCCTTTACTTACGGGGGATTTAAGGATAGGGAGATCTACAACCCCAACATTAAACCTAACCTTAACATGAGCAAGGAAGAATACAAAAACACAACCGCCCCTACTATTAATCACTTTTACGAAAAATTGCTGTTATTAAAGGATAAGATGAATACCCAAACAGGTAAACAGCTTGCCTTGCAACGCCATAACTTTATGGAAAGTTATTTAGAGCAATTTTATTCGGAGGTTCAATAAACTAAATATTTATCATCACGTTTTAAGAGCATGAAAAAAACTTTACTTTCATTAGCCATACTATTTACTACAGTTAAATTTGCTACCGCCCAGGATTCGCTTAAAAACCAGCGTTTTAATGTCCATTTCCAGCAAACGGTAATTACACAATATAAACCCGGCTTTAGCGCGCCTTATACGGGCAACAATAGTTTGCTTACCGGCGAAGAAACCCAAACATCATTAACAACTACGCTTTTTGGAGGTGCGCGTTTATGGAAAGGTATGGAGGCCTATTTTAACCCGGAAATGAGCGGGGGCTCGGGCCTAAGCAAAACTTTGGGTATTGCCGGGTTCCCAAATGGCGAAACTTTCCGCGTGGGCGGTGCCGAACCTAAAATATATATTGCCCGCCTGTATTTTACTCAGAATTTTGAATGGGGTAATGATAAAGAATACATTGAAGATGATGTAAACCAATTGGCCGGATGGAAAAGCAAACGTTATCTGAAAGTTACCGTTGGTAAATTTGGCATGGCCGATTTTTTTGATGGTAACGAATTTAGCCACGATGCCCGTTCGCAGTTTATGAACTGGAGCCTGATGGATAATGCCGCCTGGGATTACCCCGCCAATACCCGGGGTTATGTTTTTGGGGCGGTAGCAGAACTGGGGCAGCCAGATTGGGCATTGCGTTTTGGCGTTACCATGACCACCACATCTGCCAATGGCGCCATTTGGGATGAACGCATCAGCCATGCCAACACACAATCATTAGAGTACGAAAAACGATATACGCTTAGTGGGCACAAAGGTACTGTGCGGTTATTAGCTTTCAGGAACAATGGCAAAATGGGGGTTTATCGCGATGCTATAAATCAAAACCCTGCCGCGCCAGATGTAGATGCTACCCAGGCATACGGCAGGCATAAATATGGTTTTGGCATAAGCGCCGATCAATATTTAACAAATGATTTTGGCGTATTTGCAAAAGCGAGTTATAACGATGGCAAAACCGAAACCTGGGCTTTTACCGAAATTGACCGGTCGTTAAGTTTAGGCGCGGTGTTAAAAGGTACATCATGGAGCCGTAAGGATGATGAATTAGGATTGGCCTTTGTAGGCAACGGTATCTCAAAAGATCACAAGGATTACCTGGCAGCGGGTGGTTATGGCTTTATTATTGGCGATGGCCAACTCAACTACTCGCCCGAACTGATAGCCGAAGTATATTATAAACTGAATGCATATCAGCATAAGTTATGGCTCTCTCCCGATTACCAGTTTATAGCCAACCCGGCCTACAACCGCGACCGCGGGCCGGTAAATGTGTTCTCGCTAAGGGCACATGTAGAATTTTAATATCAGAAAAAGTAAATTGGTAATAAATTAAACCTCGCTTGGTAAAAAGCGTCATACCCAAACATGAAAAGAATTTTCACAGCTATAGCTTTATTAGTAATAAGTACGGGCGTATTTGCCCAGGTTAACAATAACATAACCCGGTCTAAAATATCTTTCGAGATAAAAAACCTGGGCATTAAAACCGGTGGCACCATTAGTGGCGTACAGGGAAGCATCGCCTTCGATCCTAATAAACTGGCAACCAACAAAATAGAAGCAATCGCCGATGCTAATACTATCAACACCGATAACAGCATGCGCGACGAGCACCTTAAAAATGAAGATTATTTTAATGCGGATACTTATCCTAAGATCACCCTATCGTCGGTTTCATTCAAAAAGAAAAGCAGCGAAAATTACACAGGCCAGTTTAATATCACCATAAAAGGAAAAACAAAACTTGTTGATGTGCCTTTTACTTACAGCGACTTAAACAACGGAGGCCTTTTTAAAGGCAGCTTTAAAATTAACCGTAAAGATTTTGGCGTAGGTGGCGGTAGCATGACCATGGGCGATGAGGTTACCATTAACTTTGAGGCCGAAGCAACAAAATAAGCTCCCCCCTCTCTGCGCTAAATGATAATAATTAATTAACACAGCAGTCTGCTTCTGTATTAATTATAACCATTTACAAATAGTAACTTTATGCTATGAAATTGCGCGTCCTAATTCTTATCAACGCTGCTGCGGTTGCCATTACACTATCGGCAGTAAACTACTACTTTCAGCATAAATGGTATGATATGATGATAACCTTCCTGGTTTCTTTTATCACCAGTTATATTGTTTTTTATTACCTCATAGAAAAGTATGTCTATTCTAAAATAAAGCTCATTTACAAGCTTATTCACAACCTTAAACTTGGCCGCGACCTTAGGGATGCCCTGGGCGAACATGTAAGCGCCGACCCTATTAATGACGTGGAGCACGAAGTACAGGAATGGGCCAGGCAAAAAAAGAGTGAAATTGATGAGCTGAAGAAACAGGAAAAATTTCGCAGAGATTTTTTGTCGAACATATCGCACGAGTTTAAAACACCGCTTTTTGCCATACAAGGTTATATCGAGGCCCTGCAGGATGATAGCTTTGAAGATAAAGAGCTTGCTAAGCAATTTTTGGAAAAAGCATCAAAAAACGTTGACCGTTTAAGTTACCTGATCCACGACCTGGATGAAATATCAAAGCTGGAATCGGGCGAGATACCTATTAACTACACCAAATTCAAAATAAACGATCTGATAAAAGAGGTTTTTGAATCGATGGAACTAAAAAGCAAACAGCACAATATTAAGTTAACGTTTAAACAAAAATACGACGATGGCATTTTTGTGAACGCCGACCGCGAAAAAATAAGACAGGTACTGGTTAACCTTATCGACAACTCCTTTAAGTATGGCAAAGATGGCGGTAACACATCTGTAAGCATATTTACCCTGCACGAACAAGTGCTTATTGAAGTTACTGATGATGGTATAGGTATCGAAGAAAAGTTCCTTCCACGCTTATTTGAGCGCTTTTACCGTACCGATACCAGCCGGTCAAGGCAAATTGGCGGGTCGGGTTTGGGCTTGGCCATTGTTAAGCATATTATAGAAGCGCACCAGCAAACTATTAACGTGCGCAGCACCGAAGGCTTGGGTTCTACCTTTGGCTTTACCCTGCAAATTGCCAAACAAACTTTACCATTCCCAAACATCCCAGTGTTAAAAAATTAACATTAACTTAACATTGCAACCGTACCTTTACCGAAATTTCATAGCAAGATGTCATTAAACAGTATATTCCAGTATTTTGTTCCTAAAGATAAGAAGACCTTTTTCCCGCTTTTTGAGCAGGCTGCAAGTAACGTTGTAAGCATGGCCACCATTTTGGTTGAAGCGGTTAACTCGGTTAACCCGGCCACACGCGAAGAACTTTTCAGACAGATAGATAAATTGGAGAACAAAGGTGACGAGCTTACCCACCAGATATATCTTGAACTTGGTAAAAACTTCATCACCCCTTTTGACCGTGAGGATATCCACGCGTTAGCTACCGCGATTGATGATGTTGCCGATTATATACACGGTGCAGCTAACCGCATGCTGCTTTACAGGATCGATGATTTTAATGAGCACATCCGTAAATTATCTGAACTGATATTACAGGCTGGTACTGATCTGGAAAAAGCTGTACGCGAGTTAAAAGACTTAAGAAACGTGCGTGCTATCGCTGATTCATGTATCCGCATTAACAGCGTTGAAAACCAGGCCGATTATGTTTTTGACCGTGCCGTTGCCGATCTTTTTCTGTACGAAACTGATGCTATACGCCTGATAAAATACAAAGAGATATTAGCTGCCCTTGAAACCGCTACAGATATGTGCGAAGATGCAGCCAATGTAATGGAATCAATATTAGTTAAAAACGCCTAAGCATAATCTTATATCATTTAAATGGTTACCACCCTACTTGTTGCTGTAGTTGCCCTGGCGCTTATTTTTGATTATACCAATGGCTTCCACGATGCCGCCAACTCTATAGCTACCATTGTATCAACCAAGGTATTAACGCCTTTCCAGGCGGTATTGCTTGCCGCTGTATTTAATTTTGCCGCTTACTTTTTTATTAAAGACCATAAAGTAGCCAACACGGTGGCTAAAACCGTTCACGAAGAATTTATTACCCTGCACGTGGTGTTGGCCGGCCTTATCGCCGCTATTACATGGAACTTAACTACCTGGTGGTTTGGCATCCCTTCCAGCTCCTCACACACGCTTATTGGCGGTTTTGCGGGCGCAGGTATCACCAACGCGCTTTTTATGGGCCAGCATGCAATGGCTGCCATTAACTCAACCTATATTTTTAAAATTGTTGCCTACATCGTACTGGCACCATTTATAGGTTTGTTTATCGCCTACTTTATTACCATCCTCATACTCCATATTTGTAAGCGGGCCAAGCCTGCCGTGGCAGAGCGTTGGTTTAAAAGGCTACAACTGGTATCGGCAGCGGCGTTAAGCTTTGCGCATGGTACTAATGACGCCCAAAAGGTAATGGGTATCTTATATGTAAGCTTAATAGCTGCAAAGGTTATTAATAGCGGTGCAGCAATGCCCGAGTGGATCCCATTGGCTTGTTATACCGCAATCGCATTAGGTACAATGTCTGGCGGGTGGAAGATCGTAAAAACAATGGGGTCAAAAATCACCAAAATTACACCGCTTGAAGGTGTAGCAGCCGAAACTGCAGGTGCCGTTACCCTGTTTATTACCGAGCATTTCGCTATCCCGGTTTCCACTACACACACTATTACCGGTTCCATTATAGGGGTTGGTTTAACAAAACGTGTTTCAGCAGTGCGCTGGGGCGTAACCGTAAACCTGTTGTGGGCATGGGTAATTACCATTCCTATTTCGGCCCTTATTGCCGGTTTAATGTTTATGTTGGTTAGGCATTGGTAATTCCAATGTTTACTGGCAGTATATTTGCTTACCTCGTTGCATGAAAAAAATACTTACACTTATCCCGTTCCTGTTTATTTTATTTTGCAGTTGCGATACGCTAAACCAGGTAGCACAAACTACCATACAGCAAAATGGCAACCCCACTACGCTGGATATTAATAACGGTTTAAAACAAGCGCTTGAACTGGCCACCGGTAAAAGCTCTGACCAGTTATCGGCCGTTAACGGTTTTTTTGGCAATGCAGCCGTAAAAATATTGTTCCCGCCCGAAGCGCAAAAAGTTGAAAAAACATTACGCAGCATAGGCCTTGGTAAATTAGCAGATAACGTAATATTATCACTTAACCGCGCTGCCGAAGATGCTGCCGTACAAGCCAAACCTATTTTCGTTAGCGCTATTAAGCAAATGACGCTTACTGATGTAACCAATATTTTATTGGGCAATCAGGATGCTGCCACGCAATACTTTAAACGCACCACTACCCTGCAACTATCAGCCAAATTTAAGCCTGTAGTACAAACCAGCTTAAATAAAGTAGGGGCCACAAAATATTATACCGATGCCGCGACCGCTTATAATAGAGTACCCTTTGTAACCAAGGTTAACACAGATATTAGTGACTACGTTACCCAAAAAGCAATTGATGGTTTATTTGTAGAGATAGCCCAGGAAGAACTAAACATTCGCCAAAACCTTGGTGCCCGCACCACACCGCTGTTGCAAAAGGTGTTTGGTTACTACGATAAAAATAAGAAGCAATAAATAAGCTGCTATAATATTAAAAAGGCGATGAGTTAACTCATCGCCTTTTTTGTTTCTTGTTACTTATGAAAATCTACCTTAACTTTTACTACCTCGGGTTTGCCATTGGTGTTGCCGGCCCAATTTGGCCCATCTTCTATTAAGTTGATGGCTTTATTATCTGCAGCGTGGTTAAGGCTTTTGGTTACGGTAATATTGGTAATGCTACCATTAGGGTTAACAGTGAATTTAACTTCCACTGTCCCCCCTTTATTATCCGGTGCAATGGCATTATTTTTTAGGTAATTTTTAAAACTGTTCCAGCCGGTTTTGGGGTGGGCATTTGTTTGTTTTGTACTATTAGCATGCGTAACCACTACTTCGCTAAGGGAGTTTGAACTGGCATCCAATTCAACCTTTAAGCTATCCGCGCCTTTTACATTTAATGTTTTGCTGTTATAACCTATATATCCAAAAGCCAACGTTTCATCCTTTTTAACATTGGGTAATGTAAATTTACCGTTCACATCGGTTTGTGTGGCAGCAGGTTTCCCCACTACCTTTACAGATACACCCGGTAACGGCGAACCATCTATACGGTTCAACACCACTCCTGATACCAGGTTAAGCGGCACACCTGCGCTCATTAAAGCAGATGGATTATTATCGCTCTGTTTACGGGGCTGCATTGTTGCGGCAACACCATCGGCTTTACTTTTTAATACAGACAATGACGATGACTTATCTTTATTTATGGCTACATAGCCGC
>NZ_JAQBOI010000159.1 GCF_028288105.1 Mucilaginibacter sp.
TTGTAGTAGAAAAGGATGGTTCGCTATCTGGTATAAAAGTGTTGAGATCATTAGGCAGCGGCACCGATGAAGAGGCCGTACGCGTACTTAAAAACTCACCAAAATGGAAGCCTGGTGTACAAAATGGGAGGCTGGTACGTGTTCAGTATTCTGTGCCTATCAATTTTTCGTTGGGTAATAAAACAGCAGCGGTTCAAACCAACGATGGCGACAATAATCCGGTGTTTACCGCTGTTGAACATGCGCCAAGTTTTCCGGGTGGCGATAAAGCATTTTCAACTTTTTTAGCTGCAAATATTAGGTATCCTAAAGCTGCAAGGGACGCTGGCCTGCAAGGCCGGGTTATAGCAAGCTTTATAGTTGAAAAAGATGGGTCGTTATCCAACGTTAAAATTGTACGTAGCCTTGGTAAGGGGACCGATGAGGAAGCCGTGAGGGTGCTGCAACTATCACCCGACTGGGAACCGGGTGTACAAAATGGTAAGCCCGTACGAGTAACCTACGCCGTGCCCATAAACTTCGCGCTTGCAGATGATACAAAGGATAACAAAACCGGAAGCGTGCCGGCAGGTAATGTGAAGGATGTAACAGTTATGGGGTATGCAACGCCTCAATTAAAGGATAGCGATTCTTATAAAACTAAAATTTGGCCCAATACTATATCCAACCCGCTATACGTATTGGATGGGAAAGTTATAAAAAAAGATGCGATGACCTATGTAGATCCTAAAAGCATTGAACGTATATCGGTGCTTAAGGATGCAAGTGCAACAACTTTATATGGCAGTGCAGGGGCTAATGGTGTTGTAGTAATAACAACAAAAAAGAAGGCCGTTAAATTAGGGATGGCATTTTAAATTCCCCGGCCTTCATTTTCCGCGTCATGCTGCTCGCGCAGGTTGCGCATTATTTTGGTGAAGCCGCGATGCTTCTCTTCTTCGTCATATAAAGGGAAAACCAAGCCGCTTCCCCAAAAGCGTGTTTTATCTTTACGCATATGGTAACGTTCGTCAATGGCGCGGCCATCCCGTAATGCGGTTGCAAGTTCAATTTCAGGTATTCCATTTGCCACATCTTCGGGCGTGAAAAATATGCGGGCGCTTCTGCCTATCGCCTCTGGCCCGGTATAACCTAAAACCTTTTCAGCGCCAGAGTTCCAACTGTTAATATCTCCATTCTTATCGGTAGTAATTACAGCATAATCTTCCAGGCTATCCAACACTTGTCTAAAAAAATCTTCGCTCATACGGAAATAACTATCCTCAAAAATATCATTGCCGGTTATCTGCGGATCAATAGTATCATAATCAACTTCAATAACAACACCATCCACGCCACAGGCCAGCTGCATGGGTTCGCGGGTTATTTTGTAAAAAGTATTGAACCCATCAGGCAAATTAATCAGTTTGGGCTTTTCTCTAACAGGTTTTAAAATAATGTTTGATGCCTCCTCCAATTCGGGGTCGGCAAAAGTACTGGACAGAACGTAGGTATATCCTTTTTCAATAAGATCGCCAAGCAATTGAGGAGTAAATGGAATTTTCATGATAGATGATTAAACAGGCCTTTTGTAAAAGGCCGGATAGTTGCCGGAATTTATAAGGCTGTAGGCCTGCGTATAATGCCCAACAGCAATGCGATAACGGCAATTACTAATAGCACATGTATAAGGCTACCAACGGCTGTAAAGAAAAAGGCAATAGCCCAACCAATAACAAGTATAACAGCTATTACATACAGTAATGAATTCATGATCAATGTGTTTTTAAGTGTTTTTAAACGATTATAACTATAATATTAAATGGCTATAAAATGTTTTAAGATTTTGTTTTGATTGCAGGCGGGAGGGCTGAACCAAAAGCCTCACCTAAATCCTCTCCAAAGGAGAGGACTTTAAAATAGAAGAGCTGACTCCCTCTCCTTTGGAGAGGGCCGGGGTGAGGCTAATAAAAAGCCCCCTATCCGTTTCCGAATAGAGGGCTTAGAATAAGTTCTGAAAAAATTACAACTTCAACCATTTTTTACGCACAGCCAATTGTTGTGGTGTAGCGTTTGGTATTTCGGTAACAGTATATTTAACATTATCGTTACGTTTTAGGGTTACAGGAATCTTAAAGGCCTGTGCATCGCGGCTAACAGTTACAACAATTTTATCGCCTACTTTTTTGCCTTTAATTACGGCATTAAGATCGGTAACCGGGGTATCGTCAATAGCAGTGATCTGGTCGCCAACGTTAAGGCCATTAACCCAACCCGCGCCATCGCGCACTACAGTAGTGATAATATTACGCTGATTAGTAAACACACCTAAAGTAGGCTCGTTGCTTGCCGCAAGTTCATCAACCAGTTTGTAACCCGCATAGTTCAGGTATTTATCATAATCAATAGCATCTAAGCCATTAATATACTTAGCATAAAAATCATTCAATTTTTTGCCCGCGAATTTTTCAAATCCGGCTTTAAACTCGGCATCGGTATAACCGCGTTTTAAACCTTTGTAATAAGTATTGTACATATACTTCATTACATCATTAAGGCTGCTTTTGCCATTGGTACTGTTAATTATTTCAAGATCTAACAGCAGGCCTATAACAGCACCTTTATCATAATATGATATGCCGGTGTTGTAAGAATTCTCGTTAGGGCGGTAACTTTTTATCCAGGCATCAAAGCTCGATTCTGACAACGCCTGCACTTTGGTGCCCGGTTGGTTCTCAACCGTGTTAATATCGCCTGCCATATCGCCTAAAAAGGTTTCGGTAGTAGACAGGTCGGCGTAGCGAAGGATGATGTTTTGGTAATAAGCGGTAAAACCTTCTGCTATCCACAAGTTGGTGGTATAATTCTCGTTATCATAATCAAACGGGCCTAAGGCAATTGGGCGCAAGCGCTTCACGTTCCATAGGTGAAAATGCTCGTGGGCAACCAGGCTTAAAAAGCCATGGTATGTACGTTCGTTTGTGTAACCATCTCTTGATGCACCTAAAACGGTAGAACTTAAATGCTCTAAACCGCCGCCGTTACGTGCTTTGTTATGAACAATAAATGTGTAATGTTTATTGGGGTTCTCGCCGTAAACAGCAGTTTCTGCCTCAATAATTTTGGCCATATCTACTTTCAGGCGTTCTTTATCATAGTTGCCGCCGCCATACATAGCTACTTCGTAATGGGTGTTTGCAACATCAAAATCAAAAACATCCTGCGTGCCTATCTCTAATGGTGAATCGTATAAAATATCGTAGTTAGGCGCGGTGCGGGTAAACACATCGCCTTTAACCATTTCTAAACTGGTAGATACCTTATTCCAATCTTTATAAGGTTTTATGGTGATAGTTGATGGCTGATTTAACATCCCTTTGGGGAATAAAAATATGCCCGTGGTTGACAGGAACGCGTGCGATACATCGATAAAACTGGTACGTACCGAAAGCTCGAAAGCGTAAACTTTATACTTAACCGTTACCGAACTAAGGCCGGCAGTATTTATATGCCAGGTGTTCTTGTTTATTTTTGGTGCCGATACCTGCTTGCCATTAGCACTAACGCTAAACCCCTCGATATTTTTTGCAAACTCCCTTACCAGGTATGAACCCGGCGCCCATACAGGCATTTTAACATCAAGGGATGGTTGCGCTAAACCGGTAATATTCATCTCAACATCTACATAATGTGCCTGGGCTTCAGGAAAGCTAACCGTATAAGAAATTTTAGCAAGGCCAGCCGCCTTGCCGGGTGAAATGTTCATAAGAAAGAGGATTAAATAAACCAGTGCTGATAGTTGCAGTTTTTTCATTCGGCAAGTTATAAAATTTATGTTTTTAATTAAGCGGCCGCAAATTTGTTGTGTTGTAAAATGGTTGATACATGTAATCAATTTGATGGCTAAGCGGTTATAATTGCAAAAATTATTGGGCGGCGATATAAATATATACTGTGGCATTAATAACCAATGCTCAAACATTTTATATTTACGTAGCGCAATTGAATTAAGGCAATTATAAATGAGCATTAAAACAAATTCCAATAGCAACAACAAGCTGATATGAAAACAAAATATATAATATATACTTTACTTGCATTGCTTGTTGCATTTTTAATTTATAATAAGTTTTTTAGTAAAAAGGCTAAACAAGCCAGTGCCGCAACTGCAGGCAAGGGTAAAAGGAAGAATGGCCCTGTTTCGGTTAATATTATGGTGGTTAAAGATACCGCTGTTAATAACCAGATAGATATTACCGGTACAATTGATGCTAACGAAAGGGTAAGCCTTATCAGCCAAACCGCGGGTAATATTACAGGCATATACTTTACAGAAGGCACCCGGGTAAAAAAGGGCCAACTGCTTGTAAAAGTATACAACCAGGACCTGCAGGCATCACTGCAGCAGTACGAAGCACAAATGATACTTGCCCGCGATATTAATAATCGCAATAAAATATTGTTACAGAAGGAGGCAGTGAGCAAGGAAGAATACGAAACCTCGCTATCATCACTAAATTCGTTAAAGGCGCAGGCCGATGTGATAAGGGCGCAGATAAGCCGTACAGAGATACGCGCGCCATTTTCCGGTGTTATTGGTTTAAGAAATGTTAGTCCGGGTGGGTACCTTTCGCCGGCAACCCCAATAGCTACACTTGTAAATATAGATCCGGCGAAGCTTACTTTTTCGGTACCGGAACGCTACCTGCCAATAATAAATAAGGGCAGCAAAGTATCATTCACTATAGAAAGTTCAAGGGAGAACTTTAACGCAATAGTTTATGCTATTGAGCCCGAACTGGATGCAAACTCGCGTACCATTACCGTTAGGGCTAAAGCGCCAAATCCTAAAAATTTGCTTACAGCCGGCTCATTTGCCAAGATCAACCTAACGCTTGACCAGATACCAAAAACAATAATGGTACCTACCGAGTGCGTTATACCCGATCTTAAAAGCAGTAAGATCTACATTTATAAAAACGGCATAGCAGTTGCCCAGAACGTAAAGACAGATCTGCGTACCGATACCAAAATTCAAGTTATTGATGGGTTGAAGGCGGGCGATAGCATAGTAGTATCAGGTTTGATACAAATACGCCCAAAATCACCATTGAAAATTCTTAAAGTTATTAAGTAACCAATATGAGTTTATCCTCAGTAAGTATAAAAAGGCCTGTATTGGCAACGGTGCTATCTGTTGTGATAGTTGTATTTGGTGTTATTGGATACACGTTTTTAGGTGTGCGCGATTTTCCGTCTGTAGATCCGCCTATTATTTCAGTATCTACACAATACTCGGGTGCTAACTCAGATGTTATTGAATCGCAAATAACCGAGCCTTTAGAAAAAGCCATCAACGGCGTGCCGGGTATTCGTAATATATCATCAACAAGCTCGGTAGGGTCAAGTAATATCACGGTAGAATTTGACCTGGATGCCGATCTGGAAACCGCTGCGAATGATGTGCGCGATAAAGTAAGCCAGGCACAGCGCCAGTTACCGCAGGATATTAATGCCCCGCCGGTTGTTACCAAAGCCGATGCCAGCGCCGATAACATTATTACAATTACTGTAAGCAGTACAACCCGTAACATAACACAGGTTGATGATTACGCCGAAAACGTTTTGCTGGAAGGTTTACAAACCATCCCGGGTGTAAGTACCATTAATGTACAAGGGCAACGCCAATATGCCATGCGTTTATGGATAGATCCTAATAAACTATCGGCATTGGGCCTTACCGCTACCGATATTGGTGCCGCATTAGCACGCGAGAACGTGGAGCTGCCTGCAGGTAAAATTGAAGGTAATAATACCGAGATCACCATTCGTGCCCTGGGTAAATTAACTACCGAAAAGGATTTTAACAACCTTATTATCCGTGCGGATAGTAACCGGGTTATCAGGCTGGATGATATTGGCTATGCGGTATTGGGCTCGGCTAATGAAGAAACTTCGCTAAAAGAATCTGGCGTACCCATGGTAGGTTTGGCCATTGTGCCACAACCGGGAGCCAATTATGTACAAATAGCTAAAGATTTTTATGAAAGATTGGAGAAAATAAAAAAAGATCTGCCGCCTGATATTACCGTAAAAGTGGCTTTGGATAATACCAAGTTCATAAGCAATTCTATCACCGAGGTAAAAGAAACGCTTTTAATATCGTTTATACTGGTGGTAATTATTATCTATCTTTTCTTCAGGGATTGGCTTATTGCTTTCCGCCCGTTGATAGATATACCGGTGTCATTGATAGGGGCATTCTTTATCATGTACATTTTTGGGTTCTCTATTAACATATTAACACTACTGGGTATTGTGCTGGCCACAGGGTTGGTGGTGGATGACGGTATTGTGGTAACCGAGAATATATATAAAAAGGTAGAAGCCGGCATGGCTATCCGCAAGGCGGCCTTTGAAGGCTCTGCCGAGATCTTATTTGCCGTAGTTTCTACATCAGTTACATTAGCCGCGGTGTTCCTGCCTATTGTGTTCTTGCAGGGCTTTACCGGAAGGTTGTTCCGCGAGTTTGCGGTGGTCGTCGCAGGGGCGGTGCTGATATCGGCTTTTGTATCGCTGTCGTTAACGCCTATGCTTAACGTTAAGCTTATCCGTAAAAATCAAAAGAAATCGAAGTTTTATGTAATGACCGAGCCTTTCTTTGTGAACATGACCAACAGTTACACTGAAACGCTGGTTAATTTCATGAAGAAGAAGTGGGTATCATTTGTAATACTTGGGGGCTCGTTGATACTTACCGCGGTGTTATTTAAAATAACACCTGCAGAATTGGCCCCGCTGGATGACCGTAGTTTACTGCGTTATTCGGTAACAGGATCTGAGGGTGCCACATACGAATACATGACCCGCTACATGGATAAAGTGTCAGATCTGGTTGCCGATTCTATCCCCGAGGCTAATGTAAACCTCGAAATTGTATCGCCATCATTTGGTGGTGGTGGTTCTGCCAATTCGGGCTTTGGCCGTGTAGGTTTGATAGCGCCCGACCAAAGAGGGCGTTCGCAGCAAGAGATTGCCGACTGGCTCAACAAAAAATTAACCCGTATGCCTGATGCCCGTGCTATTGTAGTACAGGAACAAACTATAAGCGGTGGTGGTAGTGGTGCACGTACATCGCTGCCGGTGCAATATGTTATCCAGAACCAGGATTTTGAAAAAATACGTAAGGTACTGCCGGAGTTTTTTGCCGAGGTATCAAGAAGCCCTGTTTTCCAGGGATCGGATGTTAACCTGAAGTTTACCAAGCCCGAACTGCGTGTAACTACCGACCGTGACCGTGCCCGCGACCTTGGTGTTTCGGTTGATGATATTGCCCAAACCCTGCAGCTTTACTATAGCGCCGGCCGTTTAGATTACTTCCTTATCAATGGGAAGCAATACCAGGTAATTGCCCAGGTTGACCGCGCCAATCGCGATCAGCCGCTCGACTTAAAATCTGTGTATGTGCGTAGCACCAAAGGTAATTTAGTGCAACTGGATAACGTAGTGAAGGTTGCCGAAAGTGCCAGCCCGCCGTCTATTTATCACTTTAACAGGTATAAATCGGCCACGGTACAGGCAGGTTTGTCGCCCGGCCATACCGTAGGAGATGGTATTGCCGAAATGGAGCGCATAAAAGCCAAATTGCTGGATGATACATTCAGTACAGCTTTAAGCGGACCATCGCGCGACTTTGCCGAAGGCTCATCAAACATTGCATTTGCTTTCCTATTCGCCTTATTGCTGATATACCTGGTGCTTGCCGCTCAGTTTGAAAGCTTTGTAGATCCGTTTATTGTGATGCTTACCGTGCCGCTGGCCATATCGGGTGCGTTTATATCCTTGTGGCTGTTCGATCAAACCTTTAATATATTCAGCCAGATAGGGATCATAACACTTGTAGGTTTGGTAACCAAAAACGGTATCTTGATAGTAGAATTTGCCAACCAGCGAATGGAACACGGCCTTAGTAAATACGAAGCCGTTGTTGAGGCCGCTACATCGCGTTTGCGCCCTATATTAATGACCAGCTTAGCGGTTGTGCTGGGTTCGGTCCCTATTGCATTGGCCTTAGGTGCAGGTGCAAAAAGCCGTGTATCATTAGGTATTGTAATTATTGGTGGTATGCTATTCTCGTTGATATTAACTTTATATGTGATACCAACAATGTATATGGTGTTCGCGTCAAAAACACGCCGCGATCCTGATCATGAACCAACTGAAGAAGAAGCGGAGATGAAAGCGCCTTTATTAATTGAAAATCTTTAAGCAATATGAATATTAAAAAAATAATTTGCTTGATTTTTTGCGCTGCTATCTTTACTGCAGATGTACAAGCACAGGAAGCCCCTTTACTTACCCTAAAGGATGCTGTTGAAATAGCATTAAAGAACAACTATAATATTAAGCTGTCGCAAAATAACGCTACCATAGCAGGTAATAATGTAACGTTGGGTAACGCTGGGTTTTTACCATTAGTAACCGGCGATGCTGCCCTAAATAACAGCAGTCAGAAAATAAAGCAAACGCGCAGCGATGGTACCGTTAACAACCTTACTGCAAATAACAGCAACAATAACTATGGTGTAAACCTTAACTGGACCATATTTGACGGCTTTAATATGTTTGCCAATTATGACATGCTGAAGGAACAGGATAAACTGGGGGCCATCCGCTTGCAGGATACCATACAAAGCACGGTAGCCAATGTTATCAATACCTACTATAACCTCATCAGCCAAACCGAGCAGATAAAAGCACTTCGCGGGGCTATAGAAATATCGCGCACGCAGCTGCGCTACTCTAACGATAAGTTTACTGTTGGCCGGGTATCAAAGCTTGATGTGTACAACGCGCAGGTAAACCTGAATACAGATACTTCTAACCTGGTAATTCAACTGCAACAGTATCGTACTACAAAAATCCAAATGAACCAGTTATTGGTGCGCAACCTGCAAACCGATTTTGTGGTAGGCGATACCATTGTGGTTAATAATACCCTGGTATTGGGCGATATTATTGCCAAAGCACAGGCACAAAACCCGGATATACTATCGGCCCAGATAAATAAACGCCTGGCCGAAATTAGTTTGAGGCAAGTAAAATCTACCCGGTATCCGGTGGTTGGTGTAACGTCGGGTTACACGTTTAGCAATAGCAAAACGCCCGCGGGCTTTACGCTTAGCCAAAACGCGCATGGGTTTGCCTACGGCTTAACGGCATCTATCAATATATTCGACGGACTAAACCAATGGCGCCGCGAACGTAACGCCAAGTTGCAGATAGCCAATGCCGATCTTAGCCAAAAGCAGGTAATGCTGGATGTGGAAGCACAGATCAGTAATTTTTATGTGGCTTATCTCTCCGGGCTCGATCTGATAAAGATAGGGCAGTCGAGTGTAGAGCTTGCCCGTAAAAACCTGGAGATATCATTAGAAAAATATAAAATAGGCAATATCACCCAATTAGAGATCCGCGAAGCGCAAAGGAACTATTTGGACGCGCAATCCAAGTTTTTTTCGGCACAATACCAGTCAAAAATGGCCGAAGTAACTCTACAGCAGATAACTAACAGTATAAATATTCAATAATATATATTTAATTGCATTAAAAGATTATTTTTGGGCATGCCTATCCACTTTAATACATGCTTGCTGATAGATGACAATTATATTGACAACTTCGTTACGCGTAGAATTTTGGAAAGCGCTAATTTTGCAGATAACATAATTGTATTACAATCAGCACATGATGCTATAGATGCTTTGCGCGATGGAAGCATTAAACCAAACGTGATTTTCCTGGATATCCGGATGCCCATGATGAGCGGCTTCGAATTTTTGCAGGAATATGAAGCATTAGAGTTGGATAATAAAGAACGGGTGAAAATTTTTATGCTTTCATCATCACTTGACCCAACCGACATGAACAATTCTAAAAGCAATAAGTACGTTGCGCAGTTTGTTCATAAGCCGCTTACCCATCAGGCGCTTGAGGAACTTTGTACATGATATTAGTAGCAGACAGCGGATCATCAAAAACAGACTGGCTGCTATCCGTACCGGGGCAGCAAAACAAGGCATTTAAATCTGCCGGGCTTAACCCATACTTTTTAACAGAAAAAGAAATAGCCAAGATATTAAAGGAGCAGGTACCTGACATGATAGCCCTGGCTTCGGATATTACCGAGATTTACTTTTTTGGTGCAGGGTGTTCCAGCCCCGATAGGCACGAGATCGTATCAAACGCCATCAGCAGTTTATTCCCCGAAGCATACGTAAGTGTAGACAGCGACCTTTTGGCTTCGGCCTACGCCACCTGCGGGCACGAGAAGGGGATATGCTGCGTATTAGGCACCGGATCAAATATTTCTTTTTTTGATGGCGAGGATATACACTACGGCCAACACGGTTTAGGTTATGTTTTGGGCGATGAAGGATCAGGTACCTGGTTTGGTAAAGCTTTGATCACCGATTACCTGTACGGCAACATGCCCCATGATATCGCCGCAAAATTCAAGGCTGCTTATAATTTAACTAAAGCGGACGTTATTAAAAACGTGTACCAGAAAGCCCGGGCAAACTCATATCTGGCAGCTTTCTCAAAATTTGTAACAGAGATAAGAAGCACCGAATACGCGCAGGCTTTGTTGCATAAAGGGTTGCTTGATTTTGTTGACAGCAATATTAAATCGTACCCACAGTATAATAAATTCAAATGCCATTTTGTAGGTTCTATAGCTTATATTTTTGCCGATGAGCTAAAAGCGATATGCGAGCAAAACGATGTGCATGTAGGCAAGATCATTCGCCAGCCCATAAATGACCTGCTGGAATTTATTTTAAAAAGAGACGCGCAAGCCCAGGTTTAATTTTCTTTATAATTTACCTTCCAGTTCATTTTTATTAGTTCAGGCTCAGAATATTTAAACACTTTCAAATATTTGCCCATGGCGGATAACTGACCCATGGAATACAAGCTATCATATTTTTTTAGCGTATCTACAGAAAATATAAAAAGGTATAAGTGCTTGTCTTTCCCTTCCTCAATATATTGATGCCACGCATCTTGTTTTCCTGGTTTCGATATAGTATTTACAGAGTCAGGTTTAATAATTTCATCGTCGGCAATGTAATAAGCAATATTATTTTCATTTATAGAGGAAGGCTTAACTGTATTTGAGTATAAAACGGTGATTTTTTGTTTAGAACTATTATGGACTTCCAACATATAGTTAGTGTAATGGCACCCGCAGAAGAATAGATTTAACGCAAATAAAGCGAACCAAAGTTTGAAGTATTTCATAATAACGGTTTAAGTTTAATACCTGAAAACTAATAAGGTAACCCGTCGTAAACACCCCTTCATTTGTCGCCTTTACACCTGCCACCTCAAACTAAAAAGGCCGAACTTTACTTCTATATTAAACGGAGGTAATTATGAGAAAGCTAATTTTATCGATGCAGGTTTCGCTGGATGGCTACGTAGAAGGCCCTAATGGCGATATGAGCTGGATGCAAACAGATAATGATAATGAATGGGATGAGATGTTTGAAAACCTGCAAAGTGTTGATCTTTTCCTGGTAGGCGCCGGGATGTGGACCGGTTACAGGGACTACTGGAAGCAAGCACTTGCCGACCCCAATTTTTCTGCCGATGAAGTGAAATACGCAAAGCTGGCTGAAAAAACGCAGCACATTGTTTTTTCGAAAACGTTGAAAAATGCCGGATGGGAGAATGCCACTATCAACAACGGCGATTTAGCTACTGAGGTTAAAAAGTTAAAAGAACAGCCCGGAAAAGATATAATGACATTTGGCGGGGCTGCGTTTGCCGTATCGTTAGTTGATAGCGGCCTGGTTGACGAATACCGCCTTACAATAAACCCGGCAATTTTGGGCGGTGGTAAATCATTCTTTCACCATTTAAAAAACAACCACAAGCTTCAATTAGTAAATGTAAATAAGCTTGGCCAGTTAGTGGCACTCACTTATAAGCAACTGAGTTAAGACGATAATGAAGAACCACTAATTCGCCGGGCGGATATAACCCGGCGAATTAGTGGCTATTGATATGGCGGTAGTGGAAATTGTTTTAACGGTGAAAAATCCGCTTTGAAAACATCAAATTCAAAGAGCTCTTCGTCTGTGCCCAATATTAGTGATATAAATAAAGGAATGCCATCTATATCATACAGATCTATTATGGCAATATCTTCTTTCATTATAATTTTTTCTGTAGATGTTGATATGAATTTTAAACTACCCATTCCGCCATCATTCATTTCTTCAACCATCAAATTAGGCAGTTTATTAATAAAATAGTCTCGTTTAGGACTGTCTTTAAGCAAATAAATAATCAATTCTTGCTCTGCTTTTTTTAATGGCCTCATCTTAGTGGTTAAAACCCTTCTTTATCCCAATTAAAAATATCCCCAAAACCGCCAGGATACTCGCGGCCTTAGGCAGATAATCGCCGTATTCGACATAAAAGGTAATGTCCGAATTTAGATTGATATCCTGCTTAAGTGCTGTGCGCACCCACCATTTGCTTTGCTGAACGATATCGCCCCGTTGGTTAATAAAGGCCGAGATACCCGTATTAGCCGAGCGACAAACCCATCTTCGCGTTTCAATAGCGCGCAACTTGGCATAATCAAGGTGCTGGTCCTTACCCGATGTATTTTCCCACCAGCCATCGTTGGTAATAATAGCGATGAACTGGGCACCCTGTTTAACATATTTAGACACCCACTCGCCCCAGATAGATTCGTAACAGATAACGGGTGCGGCACCTATCCCGCTTTGTGAGTAAAACACGGTCGGCTCGGTTTGCAGGCCATAGTTGCCTGTTGCGCCGCCTAAATGCTCAAATGCCGGCTTTAAAAAAGACAAGGCATTGCCAAATGGCATCAACTCGGCACCCGGAACCAGCCTCGATTTATGGTAGAATTGCACTTTAGACGAATTTTCGATATTAATGGCAGCGCTAAACCTGTCGTAAAACACCCCCGGTTGATCCGGCAGTGGGCTGGCGGTTTTAGTGGCGCGTTTAGTGTAAAACTTATGCGTTTCGCCGCCGGTTAAAACATTAGCATTTTTAAACCTGTTTAAAAACTTCCTAACCTGCAGGTAGCTGTTTTCCGTGTAGATACGATCCTCATCCATATCCTGCGAAAGGGCGGTTTCGGGCCATATAAAATACTCGGTATTACGTTGCCCGATAGAATCTGACAGGTGCGTAAGCGTAGCGATCTGGTCGTAAACCGGGATGGTGCCTTCTTTTTCATAAGGGTCGATATTTGGCTGCGCCACCACAATATTTGACGGATTAGGCTGTTCTTTATAGCTGTAATATTTAAACAATGATAAGCCTAAAGGTAATATCAATACCAAAGCAAAAGCGATGATCAGCTTTTTACGGGTTTGCGTTGCCTGCGCTTCCCGCAAGCCTACGTAAAGCAAGAATAGCAAAATGTTAATGGCCCAGATCCAGATAGTACCGCCATAAACGCCGGTATATTCATACCACTGGATCCATTTGTGCGACGTGGCGAAGCCATTACCCAAAGTCATCCAGGGGAAATTTAAATCCCAGCTTTGGTGAAGGTATTCGTAACCTATCCAAAAACAAACCAATGCTACCAATGAAACGGCACGACTGGTAATAAGCCTCAATCTGTAATACAACCAGCAAGCCGTAGCCATTAACAAAGGCCCAAGCGCGTAGGGGATAAGTGTAAGCGGTACAGCCACAACCGGGCCTATGATCTTCAAAGAGTTATATACCCAGTAGATACAAAGTGTATTCCAGATAAAGAACCCCAGGAAAGTGGTATTAAAGATCTTTTTCCCCTTGCCTGTAACGGTAGACTGGATGATGTTCTCCATAGCCAGCAGCATAGGCACAAAACCCACAAATAAAAAGAATGTAGTGTACGGCGTAGGCGGCCAGGCTATCCAAAGCAATAAGCCCGAGAATATGGAGAGTAGTAGGTTTCTTTTCATTAATGCAAAAGCAATCTTCTTGATTAAACTGCTTAATTGGGGTAAAATTGCAATAATTAGATCATAATTCAAGAATTGGTTTACAGATGGTCAGGTAACCGGGTAGCATAATTCTCAATTGACTATTTAACGATGCGTTGGATCATTTTTTTGGGCCCGTTATGATACAAAACTCGAACCATTTACTTGAAGGTTTGAAACGATTGAGTGATTTGATAGCTGCCTAAAATATTGTCCTGAGTATAGAGAAGCCAGTTAGGGCAGGTTTTTGTCGCGGATCTTAACCTAGAAATTTTAATTTACTCCATTATAAAAGTTACTGTTACATTCCCCGAACCCAACGCAACGGCTAATCCTGATGGATTATCAATTCGTGCTATGCTTGTGTAATTGTACGGAGTTGAAAAGGTTTTGTAAAAAAGCACCAATGTGTTTGATCCATATAACATTATGTCCCCTCTTTGGATCGTTCCGGGGTTTGAGGCATTGGCAGGCAATGTAGTTTGAAAATCGAAATACTTTTCATTGCCATTCAACTCAGTCATATTTAGGGTAAGGGGCAATCTAGCCTTAAAAGCAGTTCCCGCGGCATTGTTGCTTATCGTAGCTGTAAATACAGCGGTACCGATCGTAATCTTCATTTTACTCCCTGTTGAATTATTAGTGTTTCCATCGTTATTGTTCGCAATTTCGGATGTTGTTCCCATATCTTTTTTGCCACAGCCAGACATGCTTGAAGTTAAGGAAACGACCATTATAAAGGTTGTTAATAAATATCTCATGTGATGGCCTTTTAAAATTCATATTGATTCACCAATTACAGTTATTTATTTACCATTACGGTATTCTTCATCTGTTACTTTCTGCAGCCAGGTTACAATACCCTTTTCTGTCTTTGGTAAAATGTACATTTGTAACATTCCAGTATCGGGGCTTGCACCATGCCAATGTTCTAAATTGGGCGGGCATTGTACTATATCTCCTTTTTTCAGGGTTTGCCTGGGTTGCCCCTTGATCTGGTGGTAACCTGTACCATCGGTGATGATCAGGATCTGACCTGAGGGATGTCTATGCCAGTTGCTTCTCGCCCCTGGTTCGAAATAGACATTTCCCACTACGGTATTATAAACTGTATCATTTTCTACCAGGCCGATGTTCCAGGCTTTTCCTGTAAAGTTTTCTGCTGGTCCAAGCTTACCTTTCGAAAAGATAAAATTCGGTTTATTCTGATCTGCCTTGTTAGTGATCTGGGCACTACAGCTAATGTTAAGGAGCACCATAGAAGCAATTGCGGTTAATGATAATATTTTCATATGTTTTGATTTTTGGTTATAACTATCCTTTTTTTTTCAGATGTTTGGCAAAGAAGGTTTCCAGCTTATCAAATGGGATCAAGTCAGTTTTATCATACAGGTCAACATGGCCAGCATTCGGAACGATAACCAGTTCTTTCGGTTGACCCGCACGTTTGTATGCATCTTCACTAAATTCCCTGGAGTGGGCCTTATCCCCCGTAATGAATAACATCGGACGGGGAGAAATGGTCTCTATGTCGTTGAACGGATAAAAGTTATTGAACTTAGTGTTACTGCTGAGCGTAGGGTGGGTGGTAGTTTTTGGCGAACCTCCTTTTGGGATATACTCTCCCCTTGGAGTACGATAGAATTCATAGAATTCACGCTGTATCGCGTCAGTGTTTTCATCGAGCTGGTGGGTAGTTCCACCTGTGTACTTGGTCTCGCCACCCAAAAATTCAACATATCGCTGCTCGGCGGCTTCTGCCTGATTTTTCTTTCTTTGCTCAAGAGTCTGCGAATGGTTCAGGGCATTGCGGCTGGCAGAACCCATATCGTACATGCTCACTGTCGCAATAGCTTTCATCCTTGGGTCGATCTTAGCGGCACTGATAACAAAACTTCCACTTCCACAGATGCCCAAAACGCCAATATTGTTTCTGTCAACAAATGGGCGTGTGCCCAGGAAGTCGATGGCCGCACTGAAATCCTCTGCATACATATCCGGCAATACCGCATTGCGGGGTTTGCCTTCGCTTTCGCCCCAGAATGAGAGATCAACGGCCAATGTAATAAAGCCCCTGTCTGCCATGTTCGAGGCATAAACGTTAGCACTTTGTTCCTTTACCGCTCCCATTGGGTGACCAACAATGATTGCAGGTTTCTTTGTCTTTCTGTCCATATTGTTTGGGATAAAAAGATGCCCCGAAACTTCCGTCTTATATTGGTTCTTAAACGTAACCGCATACATGGTTACCTTATCACTTACCTTGAAGGTGGTATATCCTTTAGCTGATATTTCCTTTATCTGTACTGAGTTTGATGTTAATTGTGCGCTTGCGGTACTATAGAAAAGCACTGCTGTAAGTGCAATTAAAACTGATTTTTTCATGTTAAATGTTTTTGATGAACTTTGCCGGAACCCCTCCGACAACAGTATTTGGAGCAACGTTTTTTGTGACAACTGCTCCGGCGGCAACAACCGAATTTTCTCCTATGGTTATTCCTGGAAGAATTGTGGCACCAGCGCCAATCCAGGCATTTTGTTTAATATGAATTTTCCCCGGCACAAGCGATTCCCGCTCGGCAGGAGATAGTGGATGCCCTTCGGAAATTATCTTGACATCAGGGCCAATTAGAACATTATCTTCAATAACAATTCCACCCAACGCCAAAAAAATACAATTGAAATTGATGAATACATTTTTACCAAAGGTTAAATGTTTACCATAATTGATATGGACCGGTGGAAACAGAGCAACTGTTTCATCAATGGGTGTTCCTGTGATTTCGCTCAATATCGTCCTGATTTCCGTCGGGTTGGCAGAAGCATTTAATTTTTTTATTAATTCCAGTGTAGCGTAAGAAGCATCTCTCAGCTTTCCTATCTGTCCATGCTGAGGCGTTATAGTTATTCCATTTCTTAATTCGCCAAATATTGTGTTGGTCATAAAAATCTTCCTTAGTTTATGATACAAAGTTACCAATAGGAATATTTACTTTTGTTACACTATTAGCGCAAATAATGTCAAATATCACTTATTTTAGGGAAGTATAATAAACAGGTAATTGAGATGGAACAGCACCGTATTTTATTATCGGAAGTAAACGAAGAAAGAGATTTTCCAAATAATTTTTCTAAGCTGTATCATACGCATTTGTATTGCCACAAAGGCAGTATCCAGTTTTTATTCAACGATCAATTGATGAAATGCAGTAGCGGACAATTTTTATTCTGGTTTGCCGAGAGCAGATTGTCGGGTCTTAAATTTTCAAAAGGGTTTAAAGCCTCTGTGCTATTTGTAGAAAAGGAATTTCTAATGGATAATATTCCTGACCAAAGCTGGAGTATTAACGCTCAATTGCATTCACGGACATATCCTGTAAAAACCGGGGTTTCTAAAAAAGACAAAATAAAAATACTGACAAACTTTGACCGACTGAACGAAAGGTTTTTAGAAAAAGATCACCGCTTTTATGATGAAACTCTAAAACTGCAAACGCAACTTTTTATTTTAGAAATGTGGCACACATTTGCCAACGAGTACGAGGAGCGTAAACACAGTTTGCAGACTGGCACCTTGTACGAGCGTTTCATACAATTAATCCAACAGCACTGTATGCAGCATCGGGAAGTGCAGTTTTATAGCAATAAACTGAATATTACTGCCAAGTATATAAACCATTTGTGTAAAATTCACTCGGGCGTTACCGCTTCAGAATGGATACAACGTTATGCCAGGGAGCGGATTATCATCCTGCTACAAAACAAAAGTCTCAATATTTCTGAAATAGCTGATGAAATGGAATTCAGCAGCCACTCATTTTTTACCCGTTACGTAAAAAAACTTTTGGGTGTAACTCCTAACGAATACAGGAGAAGATTGAGATGATAAAAAGTGACAGGAAAGTTAAACATGCTGGTATTCGAACCTAAACCCTATGCTACATGTGCATTGCAGGCTCTTAAAATTGCTGCCAAAAAGGCCTTCAAAATCAAGACTTTGAAGGCTTTTATCTTTCTTGTGATCCCATCAGGATTCAAACCACTGACTTAAAGAGAGTGAGGTGCTTAATCCTCCTCGTCATCATCCGCATACTTCTTCTTCTTTTTATCACCCTCGGCAGGGGCAGCACCGGCAACACACATTACAAACTCGCCTTTTAACGGATGGGTTTCAAAATATGCCTTTACTTCGGTAACCGTTCCTCTTACCGTTTCCTCGAACATTTTTGTCAGCTCGCGAGATACGGATAGTTGTCTATCGGCACCAAAAAAGGTGGCCATTTCATCCAGCGTTTTCAATAAACGGTGCGGCGACTCGTAAAGTATAATGGTGCGCTCTTCAGTCGCCAGGAATTTATAACGGGTTTGGCGGCCTTTTTTCAGGGGCAAAAATCCTTCAAAGCAAAACTTATCTGTAGGGAAGCCCGAGTTAACCAGCGCGGGCACAAAAGCCGTTGCGCCGGGCAGGCATTCTACCGCGATGTTAAATTTTAAGGCCTCACGAACCAGGTAAAATCCCGGGTCGGATATGGCGGGTGTGCCTGCATCAGATATCAGGGCGATGTTTTGCCCCATCAGCAGAAACTTAATGATCTCGTTGCTGGATTGGTGCTCGTTATGCTGATGATGCGCGAAAACTTTGTTCTGGATGTCGAAATGTTTCAGCATCGGCGCCGATGTACGGGTATCCTCGGCCAGTATCAGATCGGCCTCTTTTAAAATACGGATGGCCCTAAAGGTCATATCCTCCAAGTTACCGATAGGGGTAGGTACTAAATATAGTTTGCCGGTCATTTCAGTTTGCAGTTTTTAGTTAACAGTTCGCAGTTGCTGATTTTTCCAAAAATAGCTTATTTACAGGTGCGATGTTATTGCAAACTGCAAACCGCTAACTGCAAACTAACTTACCGATAGAAAAAGAGTTCTAACTGCCCGCCGCAAACTGCAAACTGTTATATTTGCCTTTTAAAATAAAATCAATGCTGCAAGTTAGTTATATCCGCGATAACAGGGAACAGGTTTTAGAACGTTTGGCTGTAAAAAATTTCAAACAGCCCGAATTGGTAGATGAAGTGATTGGCTTAGACGAAAAACGCCGCCAAACACAGAACCAACTGGATACTGTTTCATCGCAATCTAACGCGGCTGCCAAACAAATTGGTGAGCTAATGCGCACCGGTAAAAAAGACGAAGCAGAAGCTATAAAAGCCAACACCGGCAAATGGAAAGAAGAAGGTAAACAGCTTGGCGAACAATTAGCCGCGCTGGAAGCCGAGCTACAGGATAAACTGGTTTTGTTACCCAATCTGCCACATTCATCAGTACCGAAAGGCATAACGCCCGAGGAAAACGAAGTAGTGCTGGAGAATGGAAGCATCCCCGAACTGCCTGCCAATGCTTTACCGCACTGGGAGCTGGCCGCTAAATATAATTTGATAGATTTTGAACTGGGTGTTAAAATAACCGGTGCCGGTTTTCCTGTTTATAAAAATAAAGGCGCCAAACTGCAACGCGCACTCATCAACTTTTTTATTGATGAAGCCGAAAAAGCAGGTTATAGTGAAGTGAGCGTACCGCTGATGGTGAACGCGGCATCTGGCTTTGGCACAGGGCAGTTACCTGATAAAGAGGGGCAAATGTATCATGTAGGTGTTGATGATTTATACCTGATCCCTACTGCCGAAGTGCCTGTAACCAACCTTTACCGTGATGTGATATTGAAGGGAGAAGAACTGCCGGTTAAAAACTGCGGGCATACACCTTGTTTCCGCCGCGAGGCAGGTTCATATGGTGCGCATGTACGCGGCTTGAACCGCCTGCACCAGTTTGATAAAGTTGAGATAGTACAAGTGGTACACCCGGATAAATCATACGATGTACTGGAAGATATGAGCGCCCATGTGCAAAGCTTGCTGCAAAAGCTTGGTTTGCCTTACCGCGTATTGCGCCTTTGCGGTGGCGATATGGGTTTTACAAGCGCCTTAACCTATGATATGGAAACCTGGAGCGCTGCGCAGCAACGTTGGTTAGAGGTTTCATCTGTATCAAACTTTGAAACCTTCCAAAGCAACCGTTTAAAACTGCGTTTCCGTAATGCCGAGGGTAAAACACAATTAGCCCACACGCTAAATGGCAGTGCCTTGGCCTTGCCGCGTATAGTGGCTACTTTGTTAGAGAACAACCAAACTGATAAAGGTATTAAAGTACCGGAGGCGCTCGTGCCTTATACCAAGTTTGAATGGATAGATTAAGGTAAACATTACCTACGCGTCATTGCGAGGAACGAAGCAATCTCCCGATAGAAAAGTCGGCGGCATGCATGAGATTGCTTCACTACGCATGACAAAGTTTTATAACAGAAAAGCCAGCATTTGCTGGCTTTTCTTGTTTAACATTCTGTTATTTAGAACGAGCGGGAACGAAGGGCAATCTTGTTCATTATGCAAGTCGATTTAATGCCTTTTAAGGGCGATTTAAAGTCGATTAAGGCCGTTTATAATCCCTTCTGTATCGCTTCATAAACCGCATCCTGTATACGCGGCCTGATATTTAAACTCCCCAGTTTATTACCCACATTTGGGTGCACCCGGTTAGACAGGAAAATATATACCAGGTTATATTTAGGATCAACCCAAACGCAGGTGCCGGTAAAGCCAGTATGCCCATAGGCCTGATCTGATGCTAATTTTGATGGATAATGCCTGTCGGCTATTGGGTCCCACCTGTCAAAACCCAAGCCCCGGCGACTAACAGCCGATTGTTTGGATGTCCACAGATCAACTGTTTCTGGTTTAATGTATTGTACGCCGCCGTAGGTGCCGCGGTTAAGCATCATCTGATAAAGTATAGCAACATCGTTTGCACCTGCAAACACACCTGCGTGGCCTGCAACACCGCCCATTAGTGCAGCAGTTGGGTCGTGCACGTAACCGTCGATTAAAGTTTTACGGTCTTTTCTGTCGTCTTCAGTTGGGGGGATACGGTAAGCCGGGAAACGATATAACGGCAGGAAGCCTGCGGTTTGCATCCCCAGCGGGCTGTAAATTTTTTGCTGAACGTAGATATTAAGCGGTGTTGCAGTAAGTGTTTCTACAATCTGCTGCATAAATATCATACCTACATCGCTGTAAACATATTGCCCACGGGTTTTAACAGCCGATCGCAGGGCGGCAGGTAACATCACGTCCTCAAAGTAGTTCTTCCGCACATAATAATTCTCGTTTACCTTGGTTGGGTACATCGCGGAAGAATCGGTATTATGGTCGGTTGGTTTTATAACTTCAAAAGTGGAAATATCAGGTATCAAACCTGCCTGATGCTCCAATAGCTCGCGAACGCTCAATGTTTTTTTATTGGTATTGCGCGTAATAGGCATGTAAGTGCCCAAGGTTGAATCCAGATTAAGCTTACCGGCATCATAAAGCTGCATGGCTTCCATGGTGGTAGCCGAGATCTTGGTCACGGATGCGATATCGAAAATATCGGTTATCCTGTCCGGGATGATATTATCATAAGTATGGTAACCATATGCCTTGTTAAATATTACCTTACCATCTTTAGCTACTAAAACCACGCAACCTGGTGTAGCGCGACTGCTAATAGCTTCGCGGGCAATATCATCAATGGCACTAAGATTGTCAGATTTAATGCCGACATCTTCGGGTACGGTATATTGCAGGCGTGTTTTGGCGGTTATAAAGCCGGCGTTAGCTGCATATTTTGGTGTGTAAGTTTTGGTTAACCGTTGCGTGATAGCTACCCCGCCAAAAATAGCCTGGGCGCTAAAGTAAGCCGCCACAGGTGATACCCTTGCCGTCCAGATAACCGGTGCTGTAATATTGTTAAGTTTAATAAGTGATGCGCTGTTCCCAATAAATGAAACCACAACATTTTTCAACTTTTGGTTGCTGTTGATGAAATCTATTATCTGCAGATTGTTCACCTCGGCATCGGTAAGTTGAACAATAAGGGTATTGTAAAATTTAGTATCCTGCGCCAGCATCTCAAATGGCTTCGCGCCCATATAATCGTTGCCATTAAAGGCGTCAACTTTAGCATATTTATTCAGCAAGCTATCAAAGCCTGCGGAATAGATACCCGAAAAATGGATACTCGCTATTTTGTTATCATCAAGGTTTTGCAGGGGGATAAGCCGTTTCTCGTTGTTTAATAAAACTGTAGCTTGCTCAACCAATAACTGCTCATTAACATAAGCTTTACCTGTAAATGGTGGGTTTTGCGCGCAGGCAGAATTAAAAAGTACAAATCCTAATAACAGCAGAAAGTAGATATTCCGCCTATTTTTTCTCATAAACCTTAACACCATTTATATATGTTTTTAAAACTTTAACATTTGGCAATGTACTGCCTTTCACCTTCATAATATCCTGATCGAGTATCACAAAATCGGCATACTTGCCCACTTCTATACTGCCTTTTTCGTGTTCTTCGAAGTTCGCTTTGGCCGCCCAGGTGGTCATTCCACGTAAGGCTTCGATGCGGCTAAGTGCATTTTCTGTCTGAAAACCCCTTGTAGGGAAACCTTTCAGGTCCTTACGTTCTGTTGCAGCATAGAACGTGTACATAGGGTTAATGTTTTCTACAGGGAAATCTGTCCCCAATGGGATCCAGCCGTTTTGTTTCATTAGGTCTTTATAAGCATAGCCACTTTTTAAGCGTTGGGCGCCAAGGCGTTTAACCGCCCAGGTCATATCAGATGTAGCATGTGTTGGCTGTACAGATGGGATGATGTTGTTATCACCAAACATCTTCACATCTTCGGGGGCTACAATCTGCGCGTGTTCTATTCTCCAGCGTTTATCGTTCTTCCCTTTTAAATTTTCGGCATATATTTTTAACATTACACGGTTAGCCGAATCGCCAATAGCATGCGTACACATCTGGAACCCGTTAGCCGCTATTTTTTTTGCTACCTCGGCAAAGTGTGCCTGGCTGCTCAATAAAAATCCGCTCCAGTTTTTCTTGTCAGCGTAGGGGTGCAGCAAACAAGCCCCTCTTGATCCAAGTGCACCATCGGCATAAACCTTAAAGGCGCGTACATTTAAGCCGGGCGTTTTATAGGCACCACGTTTAAACAGGTACTCGTAATTTTCGGGCTGATCGGAAAGCATTACATACATGCGCATTTTAAGTGCGCCTTTATGCTGCAGGGCTGCAATGGTGCTTATCATGGTATAAGGCAGGCCGCAATCATCAACCGTGGTTAAACCAACAGCAAAGCAATTGCGCTGCGCATCTAATAATGCAGTTTGTGTAATTTGGTCAGTTGGGGCCGGTATTTTACGTGTAACAATACCAACGGCATTATCAATTAGTATACCTGTAAGCTTTCCATTTATAGTTTCAATGGATCCACCGATAATTTTTTGGCCGGGTTTTACACCTGCAATATTCAGTGCCGCCTGGTTAGCAATGGCAGCATGGCCATCAATCCTGCTCAATATTACCGGGCGCACCGGGAACAGTGAATCAAGCTTGGCTTTGTTGGGGAATGCTTTGTTATCCCAAATGTTTTGGTCCCAGCCGTTGCCAATTATCCAGCCATCGGTTTTGTGGCGGGCGTAGTTACTAACCGAATCTAAAATGGCCTGCCAGCTTTTAGTACCTACCAGTTTTACATCCTGCAACCCTAAGCCATATTCGTAAAAATGCGCGTGTGCATCAATAAAACCCGGATAAACGGCTTTGCCGCCGGCATCAATTACTTCGCGGGCCAGGTATTTCTTTTCGAGGGTATCAATGTTACCTACAGCTAAAATTTTACCGGCGCTAACTACAAAGGCATTGGCGGTGGTAAAGTTACTATCAACGGTATATACAAGGGCATTTTTTACGAGCAGATCGGCGTTATATTCTTTTTGTTTGCATGCGGCGAGGAGCAAAAGCAGCACGGGCCAGAGTTTCTTCATATTAATAAACAGGTAGATGTAAATAATTATAACGTAAATACTTTATACAAGTATGTAAAGGTAAAGTTATGCAATCAAATAATTAATTTAGCACCTGAAATAACGATCTGCTAATTTGCAGAGAAGGGAAAGATTTTTAATGCCAGATATAATTCAGCTTTTACCGGATGCCGTAGCCAACCAGATTGCCGCGGGCGAAGTAGTGCAGCGACCTGCATCCGCAGTAAAGGAATTGATAGAGAATGCTATAGATGCCGGTGCCGATAAGATTCAACTGATACTTAAAGATGCCGGAAAATCACTTATACAGGTTATTGATAATGGCTGTGGTATGAGCCTTACCGACGCGCGCATGTGTTTTGAACGCCATGCTACGTCAAAAATTAGAAAGGCCGAAGATCTTTTTGCTATCCGTACCATGGGTTTCAGGGGCGAAGCCATGGCATCTATAGCCGCCATTGCGCAGGTAGAACTAAAAACCCGCAGGCATGAAGATGAACTGGGTACCTGCATCGTGATAGAAGGATCGGAAGTAATTAGCCAGGAAGCATGCTCGGCCAATACCGGGACATCCATATCTATCAAAAACCTTTTTTATAACACGCCTGCCCGCCGTAACTTTTTAAAAAGTAACCCGGTAGAAATGCGCCACATTATCGACGAGTTTCAG
This sequence comes from Mucilaginibacter sp., assembly GCF_028288105.1. Taxonomy (GTDB): domain Bacteria; phylum Bacteroidota; class Bacteroidia; order Sphingobacteriales; family Sphingobacteriaceae; genus Mucilaginibacter. The sequence goes on from NZ_JAQBOI010000159.1 coordinate 24,606, forward strand.
CGGGTGGCCCTGGCTAATCCGCAGGTATTTTTAACCATGCATCACGATGGACAGGAGGTTTACCACTTGCCGGCATCGGCCATGAAACAACGCATTGTGCACCTGTTTGGTAATAATTACAACCAGCGCCTGGTGCCTGTTGAGGAAGAAACTACCATTATAAACCTGCGGGGATTTGTAGGCAAGCCCGAGTTTGCCCGTAAAACCCGTGGGGAACAGTTCTTTTTTGTAAACAACCGTTTTATAAAAGATGCTTACCTGAACCATGCGGTGCTCACAGCTTTCCAGGAATTATTGCCTGATGAAACCTTCCCGCTGTATGTGCTTTTTATAGATATTGACCCGGCCAAGATCGATATTAACGTACATCCCACAAAAACCGAAATAAAATACCAGGACGAGAAATCTATTTACGCTATTATCCGCTCGGCGGTTAAACGGTCGCTTGGTAAATATAACATTACCCCAACGCTTGATTTTGATCAGGAGAACAGCATAGGCCACCTTATCACGCAAAAACCTTTTGAGGAGATAGTACAACCAACAATTGCTTTTAACCCGAATTTTAACCCTTTTGCTGCCGAGAAAAAGGCAAGTGAGCGCGAGATTCCTTTTTTGCGGGATAGTAATAACCATCATACAGCCATCCCCCGTAACTGGGATACTTTGTATGAGATAAGTAAGAAAGAAGAAACCCTGCAACACCAGATACACGAGGAAAAAAGTATCCCGGTGAATGAGCAGGATATTACCAAAAGCAGCGAGAAACAGTTCTTCCAGGTGCATAACCGGTTCATACTTTCGCAGATAAAATCGGGCTTTATGCTGATCAATCAGCAGGCGGCTCATGAGCGGATTTTGTACGAACGGTTTTTGCAGCAATTGCAGAACCATTCGGGTGTTAGTCAGCAGAGTTTATTTCCGCAATCTGTCACACTAAACAGCAGCGATTTTGAGTTATTGAAAGAGCTTTTGCCCGATATTAGGGCGCTTGGTTTTGACATACGCGAGTTTGGCCGTAATACCGTTGTGGTTGAGGGCATACCCGCAGATATAAATAATGCCAACGAGCACGAGCTGCTGGAACAATTACTGGAAGGATTTAAAAACAACCTTTCAATTTTAAAGTTAGATAAGCGCGATAACCTTGCCCGTTCGCTGGCACGTAATGCCGCGCTAAAAGTAGGGGTAAAGCTATCAATGGAAGAAATGAACCAATTGGTAGACCAGCTATTTGCATGCCAAATGCCAAATCTGGCGTTAAATGGCAAGCCTGTAATTAGTACCTTTACCCTGAACGAATTAGCAGAACGATTTGAAAAATAGAGCTTAAACCATATACACATATATAAAATGCAATCACCATTTGCCAATATGCCGCCGGTTGTAAAAAACCTTCTTATCATAAACATCATATTTTTTATTGCCACTTATGCATTAGCTAAAATGGTAGACCTGGAGCATTTACTTGCAGTATATTACCCCAATTCGCCTTTATTTAAGCCTTGGCAAATTATAACCTACATGTTTATGCATGGGGGCTTTACGCATATCTTTTTTAATATGTTTGCCCTGGTTATGTTTGGCCCAATGCTGGAAGGTACTTTGGGTTCCAAAAAGTTTTTTAACTATTACTTTTTTACAGGTATTGGCGGTTTTGTTTTGTATATGATTGTACAAGCCATACAGGTATATTCAATAACCGGCGGGATCACTATACCACACCCCGAAATAGATAGTTCATACTTTATGTTTGGCGGCGGCCAGGAACAGGCTCAAAGCCTTTACAATTTATATCATATCCCAATGTTGGGTGCATCAGGTGCCGTATTTGGTATTTTGGTTGGGTTTGGGATGCTTTTTCCTAACCTGGAGATGCTGGTGATGTTTATCCCGGTGCCGGTTAAAGCTAAATATGTTGTTATGGGATATGTAGCAATAGAACTATTTACCGGGGTGGGCCGTTTTGCTGGTGATAATGTTGCGCATTTTGCCCACTTAGGTGGCGCATTATTTGGCTTTATACTTTTAAAGATCTGGGGCGTAAAAAGACCCAACAATTTTTATTAATAGCCGTTATAATCTTATATTTATAGTATGAGCACCCTGTGGCAAGATATTCAATACAAGCTGTTAAAATCGGGCAATAAGGTTAGCCTGCTTATTGGCATAAACGTTATTGTTTATTTAGCTATTAATGCTACTGCAATTATAGAACAGCTATTTACCGGATTTGGTAACAGTACAATTTTAGCCTATACAAACGAGTATTTGCTTTTACCCTCCTATCTTCCAAAGCTACTTTACCGCTTCTGGACACCCTTTACCTACATGTTTATGCATGCCGGTATTTTTCATATCCTGTTTAATATGTTATGGCTTTATTGGATGGGTCAGATATTTGAAGAATACCTTGGCAATAAACGCACCATAGGCCTGTATATATTTGGCGGCCTTGCCGGCGGTTTATTGTTTGTTGCCTGCTATAACCTGTTGCCTGCCTTTGCAAGCATAAACACGGCTGCAGGCGCTCCTTTGGTTGGTGCATCTGCAAGCGTAATGGCTATTGTGGTAGCCACGGCTACTTTGCTGCCAAATTATACTATCTCTTTAATACTAATAGGCCCTGTAAAATTAAAATGGCTGGTGCTGTGTTATGTGATAATTGATTTTTTAGGTATTGCAGGCAGTAATGCGGGTGGAGAAATTGCCCACCTTGGCGGTGCTTTATTAGGTTTTATCTACATAAAACAACTGCAACGAGGCCACGATTGGATAGGCTCTATTAGTAAACTATTTGAAGCAAAACCAAAAATGAAGGTGGTTAGCCACAATGGGCCGCAAAAAAAAGCATCAACCGTACCCCGGCAGGATGAAGTAGACCGCATCCTTGATAAAATATCGGGCAGTGGTTATGAAAGTTTAACCAAGCAGGAAAAAGAAACCTTATTCAGAGCAAGCAACAACAATGAAGGCTAAAAAAAGAAATTTACCCTTTATTGATAAAGTATTTTTGTGGATAAACTATTTGTTATGTCTGGCTTTGCTGTTTAGCTACCTCGCCCCGTATATCGACCCGCGCAAGTTTTGGCTTTTCGCTTTTTTCGGGCTGGCCTATCCACCTTTATTATTAGCTAATTTAGTAATAATGCTTTACTGGCTGCTGCGCAGGAGCCGGTATATATGCTTATCATTAGTAGTAATATTAATAGGATGGAATGTGCTGAAAAATAATGTTGGGATACGCCTGCCAAACAGCGAAAGTACAGCAACTAATCAAAAAACATTGAGGTTAATGACCTATAACGTGCACGATTTTAAACGTTACGGGGCTGGTAACGATATATCTACCAAGCACGAAATATTGGATGTTATAAAAGAGCAACAGCCCGATATAATCGGCATACAAGAATTTCTTACCCGTAAAAAGGGAGAATATGATATGCTGGATTCGGTTAACAAAATAATGGGGGCGGGTCATTATTATTTTGAACCTATAATGGCAAGTTCTAATGAATCAATAGGGATGGCAATTTTTTCAAAATACCCTATAAAGTCCCATGGGCTTGTGCAGCTATCATTTAAAGGAAGCGGTAACCAGTGTATTTATGTTGATGTTGAAAAAGATGGTAGTATGTTTAGAATGTATAGTGTGCACCTGCAATCTATCAGTTTTGACCCGCAGGATTATATTTACCTGGGCAACTTGTCATCAAAGGGCAAAACAGATATGACTGCTACCAAGCGCGTGGGCTGGAAACTGAAAACTGCTTTTCAGAAACGCAGCGATCAGGTTGTTATCATAAAAGATCATGCAAAAAAATGCCCTTATCCATATATTATATCAGGCGATTTTAACGACACACCATCATCCTTCGCGGTGAACCAGATGGCTAAGGGATTAAAAAATGCTTTCCGGGAGAAGGGGGCAGGGTTGGGGCGAACCTATAATGGCGCCTTCCCTAACTATCAGATAGATTATGTAATGACCAGCCCGCAATTTAATGTTACGGAATATAAGATCATCGAAAAAAAATTGTCAGATCATTATCCTTTAAGCACGGTACTGGTATTAAAATAACATCATCAAATTAAACTGCACGCCTAAAATTGTAAGTTTGCGCACATGGAACAAAAATTATTTGTTTACAACACCTTAACACGTAAGAAAGAAGAATTTATACCGCTAAACCCTGGTCACGTGGGTATGTACGTTTGCGGCCCCACTGTTTATAGCGATGTGCATATAGGTAACTGCCGCACATTTATTTGTTTCGACCTAATATTCAGGTACCTGTTACACCTGGGCTATAAAGTGCGTTATGTACGTAACATAACCGATGCCGGCCACCTGGAAAGTGATGCAGACGAGGGAGAAGACAAGATCTCAAAAAAGGCCAAAATAGCGCAATTAGAGCCTATGGAAATTGTACAAAAGTACACGGTAGATTTTCATAATGTAATGCAGGTATTTAACGCGCTGCCGCCAAGTATTGAGCCTACCGCAACCGGCCATATTATTGAACAGATAGAATTGGTAAAAGATATCCTTGAAAAAGGCTATGCATATGAGGTTGATGGTTCGGTATATTTTGATGTAGAAAAATATAATCAAACACAAGATTATGGCATCTTGAACGGCCGCAAGCTGGAAGATATGCTGAATAATACCCGTAACCTGGGCGGGCAAAACGAAAAACATGGCAAACTTGACTTTGCCCTTTGGATAAAAGCTAAACCAGAGCATTTAATGAAATGGCCATCACCATGGGGATTGGGTTTCCCGGGCTGGCATTTAGAGTGCTCGGCTATGAGTAATAAGTACCTTGGCCATCAGTTTGATATACATGGCGGCGGTATAGATCTAATGCCAACCCACCATACTAATGAGATAGCACAAAACGTGGCTTGCTGCGGTAAAAACCCAGCCTCGTATTGGTTGCATACCAATATGCTGACCACCAACGGGCAAAAAATGTCAAAATCATTAGGGAACAGCTTTTTGCCGCACGAATTATTTTTAGGTACTCATCCTTTATTGAAGAAAGGCTACAGCCCTATGACGGTAAGGTTCTTTTTTATGCAGGCCAGCTATCGCAGCACGGTAGATTTCTCGAACGAGGCTATTGAGGCTGCAGAGATCTTCTACAAGAAACTGGCAGAGTCTGCTAAAAAGCTGGTAACGCTTCAACAGAATGCGATAACGAGTGTGGATGAAGAAACCGATAAGGCGATAAATGACATTTGCAATGATTGCTACCACGGGATGAATGACAATTTTAATTCGCCTAAAACGTTAGATGCTTTAAACAATTTATCTAAATGGATCAATTCGTATTCGGGAGCTAACCGTAATTCGGGCGAAATATCAGCAGAAACATTTGATCGGATGAAGAAAACCTATAACGATTTCTTTTTTGATGTTTTAGGATTGAAGCAAGATGATAATGAAAACGCGGATACCGATGACCTGATGAACCTGGTTATAAAATTGCGTAACGAAGCCAAGACAAATAAGGACTACGCTACATCTGACAAGATAAGAGAAGGACTTAAAAGCATTGGTTTTCAATTAAACGATAATAAACAAGGCACTACCGACTGGATAAGAATTTAAAGTTAAGAAGTTAGCCTCACCCTGCCCTCTCCAAAGAAGAGGGGTTCAAACAGTACGAAGTTCAAGTCCTCTCCATTGGAGAGGATTTAGGTGAGGCTAAGTGGATAAGAATTTAAAGTTAAGAAGTGTTAAAACAATTTTGCCCGGGCTGGCTTTAGTTAAAATATATTAAATTGCCCAACCAAATCTATACTACGTTAACATGAAAAGATCATTATTAGCTGCTATTATATTATCAGGCTTTAGCCTTTCTGCCATATCACAAACTAAGGTTGAAGTGGGTACAGTTGTATCTGCCGAAGAAAATTTTAATAAATTAGTTGAACGCAAAGGCATTAAAGACGGCTTTTTAGCGGTTGCCGATGCTGAAGGAATTGTGTTTAAACCAAACGCTGTTAAAATAAACGATTTTTATAACGGCATTGATAAACAACCAGGCAAACTAAGCTGGCAGCCAAAACTCGCGCGGATATCTGCCAATGGCGATCTTGGCTTCACCGCGGGCCCATACGTTTACCAAAATGGTAAAACAGATGATGATAAAGTTTATGGCGACTATGTTTCTATATGGCGTTTGGATAATGCTGATGGTAAATTTAAACTGCTTGTAGACCTTGGCATACAACACCCGGAGCCAGAGCAGAATGTTGTTATCGATTTTAAAGAGCCTGATCTGTCAAAACAAAAAGCACCAAGTAAAGACCCATTTGCAGGAAAAAATATTTTGATGGCTACTGATAAAACCTTTAATCATTCGCTTTCATTATCGGCACTGGCGGCTTATAAAGAGTTTTTAAGTCCCGAGGCGCGTTATTACTTCCCCGGCTTTGAACCAATGACCGGTACTGATAGGATCTTAAAATTTTTGGATAACGAAGGCATTAGCATATCTGCCGAAACTGTAAACGTAGGCCGCTCAACAAGTAACGATCTGGCATACACTTATGGTACCGCCCGTATCAAAAAAGGAAATATTGTAAATAACTACAACTATGTACGTATCTGGGAAATAGATGCTAACCACAGGTGGAATATGTTGTTGGAGATATTCTCTACAGTGGAAGACTAATCTGAAAGCTTAAAATAACTGCTCAATAATATCATTGGCCGAAAAGCCTTCGGCCTCGGCGTGATAGCTGCGTACTATGCGGTGGCTTAATATTGGTTTAGCCACTGCCTGCACATCCTCAATATCCGGCGAATACTTTCCGTTAAGCACGGCGTGGCATTTAGCCCCAAGGATAAGGAATTGTGATGCACGCGGGCCTGCGCCCCAGTTTAATAAACGTTTAACCTGCGGGCTTGCAAACTCGCTGTTCGGGCGTGTTTTTGAAACCAGCTTTACAGCGTACTCCAAAACATTATCGCTAACGGGGATATTCCTTACCAATTGCTGGAAGTAAATGATCTGCGTAGCGTTAAGTTGTTTATGAACAACCGCCTGCGTAGTACTGGTGGTGTTTTTAACAACCTGCAACTCCTCTTTAAAGGTAGGATAATCCAACGCCACATTAAACATAAAACGGTCCAGCTGGGCTTCGGGTAGCGGATAGGTGCCTTCCTGCTCAATTGGATTTTGGGTAGCTAATACAAAAAATGGTTTAGCTAAAGTATGCGTAACACCCGCCGCGGTAACCGATTTTTCTTGCATGGCCTCTAATAAAGCGGCCTGCGTTTTTGGCGGTGTACGGTTTATTTCATCGGCCAATATGATGTTAGAGAATACCGGGCCGCGTATAAATTTAAAGTTCCTGTCTTCGCCTAATATTTCCGAACCTATAATATCAGATGGCATTAGGTCGGGGGTGAATTGTATACGCTTAAAATCGAGGTCTAATACCTGTGCTACTGTTTGTACCAGCAGGGTTTTTGCTAGGCCGGGTACGCCAACAAGCAGGCAATGCCCGTTGCTGAAAATGGATATCAGTACAAATTTAATTACTTCATCCTGGCCAACTATAACTTTTCCTATTTCGGCACGAATTTGCTGATAGGCGTTCTTCAATGCATCGGCAGCCTCAACATCTGAGCGGTATTGCATACGTTATTCAGTTTTGGCTTGTGCGGTTGATTCGGCTGTTACCCATCCCTTTAATGGCGGACAAGATTGGTATTCAGCATCAATTTTAATGAAGGTTTCTTTACGGCGTTTATCAAACCATTGGCTAATAGTACGGCTAAGTTTATCGTTCATAGCGTCCTCCTTTAATTTGGCAAAATCTTGATCAAGGTTAGCCTTGTGCGCATTGGTAACCGATTTAAGGTATAAAATCTTATAGCTTTGTTTGCGGGTTTGCGGGTCGTTAAACAATTGTGGTTTTGAAATTGAACCCACTTTCATGGTATCGGTAAGTAATGCAACCTGTGGGTCAAGCTTATCTGTTGGGATATAAGTTGAGCGTGTTTGAACGTTATCCGCGTTCAGCATCATACCACCATTAAATTTTGTTTCTTTATCATCAGAGTAGAATGATGCAGCACTTGAAAAATCAAATTTCTTTACGGCCATCAGGGCGGTATAAACGCTATCGGCAGTGGTTTTTGCCCTATCTAAACTTGCCTGGGTAGTTACCGGAATAATTAATATGTGGCGTGCATGCACCTGTTCGCCACGGCGCTCTATCACTTGTAAAAAATGGAAGCCATTTTCTGTTTCAAACACAGACGATACCTCACCTGCTTTTAGTTTAAAAGCATTGGCGGTAAATTCCTTAACCATTGCTGTACGGTCAAAGAAGCCCAGGTCGCCACCTTCAGGCGCAGATCCCGGATCTTGCGAATACAACCTGGCCAGGGTAGCAAAATCTTCACCTTTTTTAACCCTTGCCCTTAAGTCTTCAGCTTTTTGCCTATAAAATTCTTTTTCTTCCTTGTTTAGTTTTGGAGAAAATACGATCTCGCCTACTTCAATTTCTTTGTTATAGGTAGGCAGGCTATCTTTAGACATCGCTTCGAAGTACTTTTTAACATCCTGTGGGGTAGTGTTTACCTTTTCGGTTATTTTTGACCTCATGCGCTGCGCAATTAAAGACTCCTTAATATCCGGGCGAAGCTCATCCTTATATTGAATAATCGAACGACCCAGGAACTGTTCTAACCTGTCCTGGCTGCCTGCACGTTGTATAAAGCTGCGCATACGGCGGTCAACCTCGCCATCAACTTCTTCATCCTTTACCTGCACGCTATCAATTACCGCTTGCTGGGCAAGCAACTTTTGAGTAAGCTGGTTTTGTAATATGATGCATTTGATATTTGGATTTGGTTGCTGGCCACTCACCAGGTATTGTGCATATTGCAGCTCGATATCTGATTGTAAAACAATACTGCTGCCTACAACTGCAGCAATTTTATCAAGTGTGCGTACCTGTGCCTGGGCAAATGACAGAAATATAAAAATATTTAGAATGGACAGTCCGATTTTTCTCATGTAATTGTTAAACTAATATTACGGATAATTTATCCGTTAAAAATGCAAATTTCGGTAAAATTTATTAATAATAATGTATAATTAACCTGTTGTGCGAATATGCTTATAATGCTTCAACAGGAATAGGTATTTTTGGTTAAATTATGTTAAATATGAAAGTTGATAATCCGCAGGCCTTCCGTTTTATAATGCAGGATGAAATTTATTTACTGGATAAAGATAAAGG
>NZ_JAQBOI010000177.1 GCF_028288105.1 Mucilaginibacter sp.
GCAAAGATCTCGGCAACGTGTTTTTGAATATTGTCGCAAATGTTATCAAGCGGCAAGTCGTTCGCATCATTACCAAAAGGGTCTTCAATTTCTTCTGCTATTAGCTCAATACTGGCAAACACAAACAGGATGAAGCCAATTATCGGCATAATAAAATACTTCAAATCGAATGCCCAGGTAAAGGGCAATGTCATGATGTAGGTGAAGATGAACTTCTTGATAAAAACGCTGTAAGAGAACGGTATCGGTGTTTTCTTGATCCGTTCGCATCCGCCACAAATATCTGTAAATGAAGTTATTTCGGCGGTTATACTCACCAGTTGCTCCGGGTTGATCTGCCCTTCTTTGTTTAAACGATAAACGTTTTTGATAATGGCCGATGCTACCTGATTGGGAACATGCTTATTACCATCGGTAACTAAAAGCGCCTGGTCTTCCCTCACATACTCATCGCGCAAATGGTTTTTAAGCGATCTTGCATACAATGGAATGGCATAATTAAAAAATGCCGCGTCTTTATCGCTAACCAAATGCTTTAGCTTCATGGCCAGGTTACGACTGTTATTTGTAAGACTACCCCAAATTTTACGCCCTTCCCACCACCGGTCATAAGCCGAATTGATACGAAAAGCGAGCAACAAGGAAAACACAAAACCGATAGTTTGGTGTACATAAATAACCTTACGCAATATGCTGGTTTCGGAAACATGCCAGTAATCTATCAGCAAAAAAGTTACCACACCTGCATAAACGCTAACCGATAACATCAGCGGGAATAATTCGCGCAGGGTATCAGCCTTATTAAACCTGAATGTAAGCAAGAACCACTGCCTTGGATTGTAGTATATCATTTTATATTATTTAACGGCTCCAAGAGCCTTAAAAAGACTTTCTGAAGCTTTGTAAACATCGGCATAAGAGTTATAAAGCGGCACCGGGCTCAAACGGATCACATCCGGCTCGCGCCAGTCGCCTATAACGCCATTATCTGCCAGGTAAGTAAATATCAGCTTCGCGTCGCGTTTGCACACTACCGATAGCTGGCAGCCGCGCTCGTTTTTATTTACAGGTGTGATGATATGATAAACATCTTCGCCATATTTTTCATTTACCTCGTTTATCTTGTATTCCAGATACCCGGTCAGGGTTTCGCTTTTAGCGCGTAATGCGTGCAACCCGCCTGCTTTTTCAAATATATCTAACGATGCGCGGTGCAGCGCCATCAGCAAGATGGGGCTGGTACTTACGTTCCACCCCTCTGCCCCATTTTCGGCTTCAAAACCGGGCGCCATCAGGAATTGCTTATCACGTCGGTAACCCCACCATCCCGCAAAACGGTTGAGGGTTTTATCTGCAAAATGCTTCTCATGTACAAATATGCCACTTATGCCACCCGGCCCCGAGTTCATGTACTTGTATGAACACCAGCAGGCGAAATCGGCATCCCAATCGTGCAGTTTAAGCGGAATATTCCCCGCAGCATGCGCCAGATCAAACCCCACTATAGCACCTGCAGCATGGCCAGCCTTAGCAATAGCTTCCAGATCAAAGAACTGGCCAGTATAATAATTGATTCCACTGAACAGCACTAAAGCCAATTCATCGGCATTATCAGCAATTTGTTTCAGGATATCTTCGGTACGTAAAATGGTTTCGCCAGCGCGTGGGGCAACTTCTATTACAGCATCTTTAGGATCGAAACCATGGAAACGTGCCTGGCTTTCAACTGCGTACTGGTCAGACGGGAAGGCGCCGGCTTCCATTAATATCTTATATCGTTTACTTGTTGGTTTATAGAAACTTACCATCAATAAATGAAGGTTTACTGTAAGCGAGTTCATCACCGTTATTTCGGCTTCCTTAGCTCCTAATATGCTTGCTAACGGACTAAGTAGTTGCTTATGGTAATTAAGCCAGGGCTCGTTACCCATAAACCAACCTTCCACTGCATTATCTTCCCAGGCATTCAATTGATCTTGTATATATTTTTTGGCTGAACGGGGCTGTAAGCCTAAAGAGTTACCGCATAAATAAACCGCATCATGTCCGTTATGCTTCGGTATCAAAAACTCATCGCGGAAGCTTTTTAACTGATCTTGTTGATCCAGCTGATTGGCAAATTCTAAGGTATCCTGGTAAATCATCAGCCAATATTACAAAAAAGAGATTTCTTAAAATGATTTAATTAAAACAAAGGCCACAAACATATGTCTCTGTGACCTGTATTAAAATTTCATGACATTACTGATGGCTTCAGTAACTTATATAGCTATTTTCCCGTGTTGACCTTCGTCGTATTGTTTACCTGCAAAGGTAGCTTTAAGCATATTGATCAACACCACCATACTACTGGTCTTGCTATCCCAGTACTCGGCATCTGTTGGGGTAACTTTTAGTAAAGTTAACTTAGGGTCGTTCAATCCCTCGGGAAAGAATGCCTCTACAAAGGGGTTCCACAATTCTTTCATTTTGGCTTTATCGTTAACCAATGCTGCCTCGGCTACAATACTTAAATAGGTGTGGTTTTTTATATCAGAATAGGTTA
>NZ_JAQBOI010000175.1 GCF_028288105.1 Mucilaginibacter sp.
CTGCCGAGGCCTTTACCGCCCAGGATAACGAAGGCTGGAAACAACACCCGGCATCAATGAAAAACCAGGGCGACTGGGCTTTTGCATCGGGCATTAACCGCTTTGTGTACCATACCTTCCAAAACCAGTTCCTGGCCGATTCATTAAAGCCGGGGGCAACCATGGGGCCATATGGCGTTCATTGGGACCGCAGCCAAACCTGGTGGCCAATGGTTACCGGCTATCATAACTATGTTACCCGCAGCCAGTATGTATTACAGCAGGGCCGCACCGTGGCCGATGTGCTTTACCTAACGCCTGAAGGATCGCCGCTGGTATTCGTACCGCCATCTTCGGCAATGGTGGGCGGTGATACCATTGCCGATAGGAGAGGGTATAACTTTGATGGCTGTGCGCCCGGCCAGTTAATGAAGGCCACCGTGAAAGATCACCAGGTGGTATTCCCGGGTGGGGCAAGTTACAGGTTGTTAGTTTTGCCGGTATACGAATCTATGACGCCGCAACTATTGGCTAAAATAGGCGAGTTGGTAAAGCAGGGAGCTACTGTTGTGGGCAACCCGCCATTGCGTTCGCCAAGCCTTGTAGGCTACCCGGCCTGCGACGAAAGGATTGTTTCATTTAGTAAATTGATATGGGGAGCGGCAGTTATACCCGGTAGCATCACTCATCATAAATATGGCGAGGGGGTAGTGATCTGGGGCAAGCCTGTTAGTGATGATCCCGATAAATTGTACCCGCACTATGATCTTACAGCAGATATCTTAAAATCAAAAGGTGTTATTAACGATTTTACAGCAAACGGCGATCTGCGGTACACTCACCGCACCGGTGCCGGTTGGGATATATACTTTGTATCTAACAAAACCGATAAACCGGTTAATACGGTGGCGCAATTCCGCACCGTAATAGGTTCGCCCGAGTTGTGGGACGCGGTGATCGGCAGGACCAAAAAAATAACGAGATTTAAAAAGAATAACGGCAGCACATCCGTAGCAATACAACTGGACGCTTATGAAAGCGCGTTTATTGTTTTTGCAAAAGAGAACACCTGGCCATCAACAGGTATTGATACCAGTATTTATGCCAAAATGCTGCAAACATTAACCGGCCCCTGGGGAGTTAACTTCGACCCGAAATGGGGTGGCCCTGCAAGTACAACATTTGCCGAGCTAAGCGACTGGACTAAGAACAAAAATGAAGGGATAAAATATTACTCGGGCAAAGCGGTGTATCATAAGCAATTCGACCTTACCGAAGCACCCGCAGGAACATTGTACCTTGACCTTGGAAATGTAAAAAATATGGCCCGCGTAACGCTAAATGGCAAAGACCTTGGTATAGTATGGACAGCCCCGTGGCATGTAGATATATCCGGAGCGGTACGGGCTAAAAATAACGATCTTAAAATAGAGGTAATAAACCTATGGCCAAACCGGCTGATAGGTGACGAGAAAAAACCATACGATGGTATTGTTGACGATAAATGGCCCGAATGGCTATTGAAAGGTGAACCCCGCACCAGCGGCCGGTACACTTTCACGTCGACCACGCAGTACAAGGCCGACTCACCTTTATTACCATCAGGCTTAATGGGGCCTGTTACGATCAGGAAAAGTAATTATTAATACCACCAAATACTTATAAAAGTTAAAACAGGTAACACCACTATATAAAAATGATCAACAGCAACTTAACTATCGGGGTATTTGGAATAGGTTTAGATGTTTATTGGGAGCAATTTGAGGGGCTTAAAACGAGCCTGGAGAGTTACCTGGAAACATTGTGTTTGAAATTTGCCGATATGCCTGTAAGGCTGGTTAATGCCGGGATAGTTGATACCGTAGATAAAGCTTTTGAAACGGGAAAAAAATTCAGGCAGGAAGATGTAAATATCGTGTTCCTGTATGTTGGAACGTACGCACTTTCATCAACCGTGTTGCCGGTAGTGCAAAGGTTAAATGTACCTGTTATTATACTCAATTTATCGCCCGCAGACCGCATCGATTACGAAAGCTTTAACAACCTTAACGATCGTACCCAGATGACGGGTACCTGGCTTAAGTATTGCTCGGCCTGCCCGGTGCCCGAAATCGCCAATGTTTTTAAACGTACCGGGATTAAATTTTACCAGGTAACCGGTATGCTGCAACACGACGAGGAAAGCAATAAGGAAATAATTGAATGGGTAGAAGCCGCTAATGTTGCTCACATAATGCAAAACAACAGAATGGGCTGTATGGGTAATTACTACTCCGGAATGTTAGATATCTATACCGATCTTACCCTGCAGATAAAATATTTTGGCGGCCACTTTGAACATATCGAAGTGGAGGAGCTTACGGCTATTAAAGACAAGGTTACACAGAAAGAGGCGGGTGATCGCGTTGCTGAATTCCGCGAAAAGTTTGATATACAGCAAGATTGCCTGCCGGAAGAGCTATTAAGGGCCGCCAGAACATCAGTAGCGATGGATAAGCTCATTGCGAAATACCAGCTTGGATCGTTTGCCTACTACCATAAAGGAACAGGCAGCCAGGGTAACGAGGATACTATGAGCTCAATTATTTTAGGAAACTCGTTGCTTACCGCGAATGGTGTACCCGTTGCCGGCGAGTTTGAGATAAAGAACGCGCAGGCCATGAAAGTTATGGACAGCTTTGGTGCCGGCGGTTCTTTTACAGAATACTATGCCATGGATTACCAGGATGATGTAGTTTTGATGGGGCACGACGGCCCCGGCCATATTGCAATTGCCGAAGGCCGTACCAAAGTAAAACCACTGCAGGTTTATCATGGTAAGGTTGGGCAAGGGCTTTCTGTTGAAATGACCGTTAAATGTGGCCCGGTTACCTGCCTTTCTATTCTTGAAAAAGGTAACGGCGAGTTAATGATGCTGGTAGCAGAAGGCGAATCAGTGCATGGGCCAATTCTTCAAATTGGTAATACCAACAGCAGGTATAGGTTCTCTGTAGGTGCACGTAAATTTGTTAACGATTGGAACAGTTACGGGCCTGCGCACCATTGCGCGGTAGGTATTGGGCATATAAGCAGTAAACTCGAAAAATTATCTGCAATATTGGGGATGGACATGGTAAAGGTTTGTTAATCAGGCATCAAGGTTCTTCAGGTAGTTTGCCGAGGCAAGTATGCGTCGCCGGTTAATCCCGGGAGGCAGTTATTTATTATAAAATAAAGTATTAATGAAAAAAAATTTAAGGCGTACTATTTTTCTTTTGTCCGGTATATTATTGCTCGCTGCTTGTATAACTAAAAAACGCCTGTCCGTTAAACCTCCCGATCCGTTAGCAACATTGGAAACAGGGTTTGCAACAGTTCCTGATTCTATTCAAACAAGTATTTATTGGTACTGGATATCTGATAACATATCAAAAGAAGGCGTTATCCGCGACCTTGAATCTATGAAGAGGGTTGGCATCAACCGGGCGTTTATTGGAAATATTTGGCAGGATAATGTCCCCGCAGGAAAAGTAAAGATATTTACTAATGAGTGGTGGGATATTTTGCATGCCGCGCTAAAAAAAGCAACCCAGCTAAATATTGAGATAGGCATATTTAATAGCCCGGGCTGGAGCCAGTCCGGTGGCCCATGGGTTAAACCAGAGCAATCCATGAGATACCTGGCATCGTCAAAGCTTACTGTAAAGGGCCCGGTTAAGCTTAATAAAATGCTAAGCAAACCCGAAGGCGAGTTTCAGGACGTAAAACTAATTGCCTATCCGGTTAATGCTGATTTTGCCATGGATCTGCGTGATTATAAACCTGTAATCACTGTTACGCCGGCAATTAAGGGCATCAGCAAGATCATTGATCACAATGATACCACCGGTGTAGTTTTTGGATCAGATACTTCTTACGCGATTGATCTTAAGGTTCAAAAACCATACACTGTACGAAGTTTGCTTATCACGCCAAACCGCAATACAATGACCTTTTCTGGAGATGTACAGGTTAAAAAAGATGGTATTTACACTACGGTGAAACATTTTACGGTAGACCGCAGCAATAGCGAGTTAAATGTTGGTTTTAAACCATACGGGCCGGCTGTGATCAGTATTCCTGCAGTTTCCTCAAACAGCTTTAGGATCTTATTTAACAAGTTTTCCTCAAACAGCGGTATTGCTGAAATAAAACTGTCGGCGACGCCCATGGTTGAGAATTATATCGAAAAAACATTGGCTAAAATGTGGCAAACTCCTTTCCCGTATTGGAATGCCTATCAATGGGCGGCACAGCCCGTGGTCGATAATAATGATTTAGTGATAGACCCTTCAAAAGTTATTGATATATCCGAACACATGAAGGCTGATGGCGAGTTAAACTGGAATGTCCCGGCGGGTAATTGGGTTATCGAGCGCACCGGAATGTCTCCCACAAAAGTTAAGAACGCACCTGCTTCAATAGAAGGTACAGGTTTAGAGGCAGATAAAATGAGCAAGGAACATATTAAAGCTCACTTTAATGCTTATTTGGGCGAGATAATAAAGCGGATACCTGCGGAAGACCGGAAAACCTGGCGTGTAACTGTAGAGGACAGTTATGAAACGGGCGGCCAGAACTGGACGAATGGTTTTGTGCAAAAGTTTGCAAAGCACTATGGATATGACCCTACACCCTTTATTCCTGTATTGCAGGGAAGCGTTGTAGGGAGCGAGGAAATGTCTGACCGTTTTCTGTGGGATCTGCGCCGCTTTATTGCCGATAACGTAGCCTATGAATACGTTGCCGGTTTGCGGGAGATCAGCCATCAAAATGGGCTTACTACCTGGCTGGAAAATTATGGGCATTGGGGCTTCCCGGGGGAGTTCCTGCAATATGGCGGGCAGTCGGATGAGATTGGTGGCGAGTTTTGGAGTGAGGGAAGCCTGGGCGATATAGAGAACCGGGCGGCATCGTCGGCTGCGCATATTTATGGTAAAACTAAGGTCTCTGCCGAGTCATTTACCTGTGCTGGCGGGCCTTATTCCCGTTATCCGGCGTTGATGAAACAACGTGCCGACCGCTTTTTTACAGAAGGCATAAACAATACTTTGATGCATGTATACATCAGCCAACCGTATGAAGACAAAGCACCGGGGTTGAATGCTTTTTTTGGTAACGAGTTTAATAGACTGAACACCTGGTTCTATGATATGGATATATTTCTACAATATATCAAGCGTTGTAACATGATGCTGCAGCAGGGTAAGTATGTAGCCGATGTTGCCTATTTTATAAGTGAAGACGCACCGAAAATGACAGGTGTACAGGATCCTAAATTACCTTTCGGGTACTCGTTTGATTATATTAACGGTGAGGTTATCAAAACCAGGCTCACCGTAAAAAACGGGAGGTTAGTTTTGCCCGATGGAATGAGCTACAGTATCCTGGTGCTACCGCAATTAAAAACCATCAGGCCCGAACTATTGCTAAAACTAAAAGAGCTGGTTATGCAAGGGGCGGTGGTTTTAGGCCCAAGGCCGGTAACATCGCCAAGTCTGCAAAATTATCCTGCGGCAGACAAGCAGGTAGCCGCGCTTGCTGATGAGCTTTGGGGCAAAATTGATGGTAAGGTTATTAAAACCAATGCTGTTGGAAAGGGAATGGTTATCAGTGGAATGAACATGCAGGAGGCCCTGGATCTGATAAAGATCAAACCTGATCTTAAAATCACGCAAAGCGATTCGATATTATTTATCCACCGCGACTTAAATGAAGGTTCTGTCTACTTCATTTCTAACCAAAAAACGAAAACGGTAAAAATTGAACCGGAGTTTCGCATTGTCGGTAAAGTTCCGGAGTTATGGGACCCGGTGAGCGGGAGCAGAAGAAGTCTTAATGCTTATACACAAATTGACGGTAAAACCATTGTTCCACTGGAACTTGCGCCGATGGAAAGCACATTTATTGTTTTCAGAAAAAAAGCCGATTCACAAACCAAGTCAACCCCGCCGATAAATTTTCCTTCACCATTAAAGGTTTTACTGATCAACACACCATGGTCAGTTCTGTTTGATAATAAATTACGAGGCCCTGTTGCCCCGGCGGTATTTAAAACGCTTACAGATTGGTCAGTTAACCTTAATGACAGTATCCGTTTTTACTCGGGGCCTGCTCTGTATAATAATACTTTTCAATGGAAAAAGATTAAAAAGGGTGAACAGGTATTTCTGAATTTAGGAATGGTTAACGTAATAGCTAAGGTTAAAATTAATGGAGTGGAATTAGGTGGCGTTTGGACGGCGCCTTATAAGATCGATGTTACCGCCGCCCTTAAAAAGGGAAAAAATGTGATAGAGATTAAAGTGGTAAACACATGGGTGAACCGGCTTATTGGTGATAGTGGGCTACCGGTGGCTGAGCGTAAGACATGGACAATTTACAACTCTTACAACAGGAAAAGCGAACTGAAAGCATCTGGTTTGTTAGGCCCGGTAAGCCTCGAAACTGTCAATCTTAATTAACATTACCTCCATATATGAAGCTATAAACCTATTTTCTTAAATCAGCAATGAGGGGGGTCTTGCAGGTAACCTGGTCGGTATATAAGTCTAAATCAACACCGGCTAATACTTCCAGGTGTTTTAGCTCGTAACCGAGTACGCTCGTTATTTGCTTTTTTTTATGACTGACAAACAGGCTACTTTGTTCACCTGAAAGCGGTTTCACCAGCAAAAATTTCAGCTCCACATGTAACTCCTTGTTGGTAATCAACTGGATCTGGAAGCGGTCAACATCCTGTAAAACTTCCTTGAAATCTTCCAGGGAATAATTGCTTTCATATAACGAAAACGAGCCCGTTTCCCTTGTTTTCAATTCCAGGTACTTAATACCTTCTTTTGTAATTAACCGGCCTATATCGCCCAGGTTATAACGGAAAACCGGGAAGCGTTTACGAAGCAGGTTGGTAACAATAACATTGCCAAACCCCTCTGCGTCGGGTTCGGCAATTTCTGCAATTATGCCATCGATAATTTGGAACATAGATGGATTGCCGGAATAATCTGACCAGGCCCATATCCCGGTTTCTGCCGATCCGTAGATCGAATAAATGTTTTGGGTGCCAAAATGATCCTTAAACCCCTGCACGTAAGACGGAAGCAGAGACTCGCCGGCAAACATCAGGTTTTTAATGTGCAATTGCTGCGCATGTTTTTTTAAATACTGCGCGAAGAGAAAGAGTTTAGAAGGGGTACCCAATATAAAATCAGGTTTAAACTGCAGCGCCGTAGCATAGGCGTCTTCGTATTTTATATTGGCACTTACCGCGAGGGTTGTAGCCTGGCATTTTTCGAGGATGTCATCGAGGATGGCTGCTGTGCGGTACATATCCGCGTATCCGAACACATTTAGCGCCACGGTGTGCGGAGAGAATACATTGCCCGCAGTAAGCGCGTTGGCCAGTACTCGTCTTTGCTCCAGGTTCTCGGCGATATCAACAGGGAACACCAATGGCTTTTGGGTAGAGCCGCCCGAACGTACCAGGTAGACGCCCCGGTCTTCCTGGTGAAGATCAAAATGAGATTCCAATTGCTGTACCAGTGCCTTTTTGCTAAGTACGGGTGCGTCACTATAATCTGGGAAATCGTTATAAAATTGTTTAAACAACGATGACGCCCGGGCTACCTGGTAATAATCATATAGCGCTTTATCAGTCATGTAGTGTGTTGTGTTTAGGGTTTTGAGATAGCCGCCTTAAAATAATATAGCCAACATATTGAGGCAGCAATGAGGAGTGATATAAAACAAAGAGTGCCTTTTGCCTTGCAGATTGCAGGCTGAATATCGAGTGCATATACCACCGTTTGCCAATCATACCCATTAGCAGCCTATCGTTGATATCGTTGCTTTTTTTGTACCGCTCGATCACTGGCGGAAGGGGGATCTCTCTGAAATGTGTATAGCTTTTGCGCGATAAGCTGCCCTTAACTTCCCTTACGCGAAGCAGATCCCCGGTAAGCAGGCCAATTTTTCCTGTTGTTTCCGCATGGATGTTCTTAAGCACCCGGTACCAAAAATCTATCCCCTCGTTTAAAGAAGACTTAACGTGGTACTGTATCGGCCTGATCCATTTGCTTTTAGTGATCACGTTGCTTCCTACACCCAAAATAAAATGAGGTGAAGTAACTGCTTTAAGCGGATCTTTCAACAAGTATAAGTTTTTCCCCAGCGGTTGCAGATATCTTAGCAGCGCATCCGTGTCCGGATATATTTCGCCACCCGGAATGAATTTCATTCCCAACACTAAAAGATCGAGTTGTTCGGTGCTGAACATACGATCGGCCACCGAAAGCAGATGCGGATGATAAAGATCATCCGCATCTAAAAAACTGATCAGTTCTCCGCTTGCACGGGCCATGCCAATATTGCGGGCATGGCCCGGACCGCTGTTTTCCGTAAGTTCAATCACCTCTATACGGCAATGCCCGAAAGAATCAGCGTACTCGCGCAGGTAATCTTTTGCAACAAACAAGCTGCCGTCTGTACTGGCATCATCAACAATAATAAGTTCATCCGGCTGTTTTGTTTGCATCATTAACGAATGCAGTGTTTCGGTAATGTACTCGGCCTTGTTGAATAATGGTATTACAACAGAATGTGTCATACAATTATGCTTTTAACACCATTGGAGGGAAAATAACCGCCCGCCCGTTGTGTACATTCACTACACAGCCTGCGGCTCCCCTAAATAAGCCCGGCCCGAAAGAGCGGTCATTATAACATAACAGCATACCCACAATATTGATATCCGGGCTTTGCATATAATCGAACTGCTGTTGCTGAACATATTGCTGAACCATGTATTCCGGCCATCTATTATCAACAACATTTGCCCATGTTTGGGGAGTGCATTCATCTTTTACATAAATATCTATGCCCCGGCCTCCGCTGTTTTGCTTCAGTAGCCAATTTTGCTTTGAATGGATAACTTCTTCGCGTTTGGCTGCCTCACTAAGCGTAAAGGTGGGGATAAGAAAAGGACGTAAAAACTGGTAATCTTCTTCCGAAAGATAATCGGCCATGATAGATTCATCATACAGGGCAGCAAGCACCCGCTTATCATGCACCAGCATCAATGTTCTTACATCATTAAAATAGGTCCCGTTACGAATTATATGGTGCAGAACATCCGGCGAGAACTTTCTCAGCTCCTCACGGTCCATTTCCAGTATAAACTGCGAAACCGCCTTGTCGTTAAGTGTAACCCGGCCGTTATGAAGCTTGAGATCAGTAGGGGAAGCAGATATGGAGGCTAATCCCTTTTTACCGAATTCGTTTAATAGGTTAAATACCTCCGTTCCCTTTTCGTTATCGTGCACCAAAATTACCGGCTCGCTTGCATCGAAAGTATCAAATAAGATTTGCAAAAACTCCAGTTGCCCCGGTACGGCCTGCAATTCCTTTCGGGGCATCACCTCCAAATTACTGCAAATAAGATTAAGGTAGTAGCTGATCATCCACCCGTTGATTGGGTAGCGCGCGCCGATTTCGCAGATCCTGGCCTGTCCGTTTTCGTCCTGTAAAAGGTCGGGCCGGTAAAGGCCAACGGTGTAAGGTATTTCTGCAGCTACCCTTAAAATGCTTTCCATCTCTTCATCCAGGTCATATATCGCCCTTATTCGCTCATCAGTAAAATAAGCGGAGACAATATTTACCAGCGCGCAGTTAAGTACCTGGCATAAGCGATTCATTTGTGCAAGATAATGCGGCTTTACTACCACAGGCACAGCAGAAAAGGTGTCGCCCTCAAAGGGTAATTTGCCATAATATTGGGTCATCAGCTGTTTCAGTAGGGTCCCATCAGTAGCTTGGTCTGGATAGAAAAGTTCTCTTGTCATATTAAACAGCTTCCGCTAAACTGTCAACACCACTCAAACGTGAGCTTATGGTTTCCATTACCAGGGCTTTTTTAGTTAAGTAGTCCGATACGATTTGTTCCAGGTCATAATCTTCCAGGTTCACATCCATCGCTTTAATAAAATTCATAATAGAGCTTACCGCGTAAAAGAAATGGTTCTTTTCTGTAGGCCCGCAATGTACGGTTATCCATGCAAGGGTATTTTTAGTGTCGGTTGCAGAAAGATCAAACTCAGCCTTAAGCCACTCTGTAAATTTAGGAAGGATGAATTCAACTTCGCCATGCGTATAAATCTCGTGTACAAGCGTGGTTAGCAAGCCTATCAGCAGATCTTTATCTCTTAAAGAGTTACGATCCTTCCAGGCTTTAAAGCTCTTGGCGCTTTCGTCAAGGTATCTTCTGGATAACCATTCGTCGTCGCCGCATATATTGGTCGCCATGGCGTAAAATAGATCTGAGTGCAAAACTTTCCCTACAACGGCCAGATCTTCATCCACAATGCGGTTTAGGTTGGCTACAGATCGAAATAGTTGCGTCTCATCCGCAACAGGGATGTTTTTATGGATGAGCATGGTCATCCGGTTACTTAACCCGGCTACGGTTACAGCACTGTTGTTGGTTTGGCTCCAGCTATGGAAGAATGGCCTTAAACGGTCCGGATCTGGCGTTGTGGATGTAAGTAAACTAAAGCTGTTCTCAATGGTCGCGAAGTTTTCTGACTGCATAGGGAAATACTTGATCAGTTGTTGTTTCAGGGGGGATTCAGCCATGCCATCAAGCACGGGGAGGATGATAGAAAGTAAATTTGTCATTAGTGTAAGGATTAGGCAAGTGTTTAAGTGATAAAATGTTAATTAATGCTGATAATTTCACCGGCATCAATGTAAATCTCCTTAAAGTATAGGATAATCACGTCCCCTTAAATGTCTTATTTACGAGGGTAAAAACGCCCTTTTTATAACCTTTGTTTTTCTTCTTTTTTGTGAAAGCTGGGGATAATGATAACGTTCATCGGCATCGCTTAACCCCAAGGTAAAATATTGGTCTACACGATTATAATCAGTCAGTCTAAAAAACATCGATGGAATTTTGATATATCATAAAAAGATTTCTAAATTAGATTAGAGTTATTTCACTGTAATCCAGCCATTTCTAATTATTTCACAGAAATTCAATATCGAATTAACGTTAACTGAAATAACATCTAAACACTAATTAAATTCATTTATCGGTTAAGGGAATTGCACAGCGGCCGTGGTAATATTTTAATGGAACTTTTCTTTTTTGTGCTATCTCTGGCAAACCCCTTTCATAAACATGCACAGGCAAAAACGAGTTTAAAGGCACAGGCATATGCATACATTACAAGCTCAATCATCAAAACAAAACGGCACTGATAGCAAGATAAAAGTGGCGGACAATGCATTTAAAAATTCAAACATCAGCCCATCAAAATCTACTGATGTTAAAAGGGGTTTTTTCAGGCAGAATAGTTCAGGATTTAATTTTGGTAAAATCCACATCAATGTGCCGGTAACTTCCACGCCAAAATTAACTGTTAATCAGCCTAATGATATTCATGAGCAGGAGGCAGACGCGGTAGCAGAAAAGGTAATGAGTAACCCCGGTACTCATGCTGATAAAGGGTTCGG
The DNA here is from genome assembly GCF_028288105.1 of Mucilaginibacter sp. Classification (GTDB taxonomy): domain Bacteria; phylum Bacteroidota; class Bacteroidia; order Sphingobacteriales; family Sphingobacteriaceae; genus Mucilaginibacter. The sequence goes on from NZ_JAQBOI010000175.1 coordinate 11,509, forward strand.
TTTTCTGTTTAGCAGTAAGCCTGCAGAAATTCAGAGAAAATGCGCTGAATGTGAAGAGGAAGAAAAGAAGCTTCAAAAAAAAGAGTCGGGTAATAGCGCCACGCCGGCATATGATACTGTAAACCAAGCCTTGCGGTCCCCGGGGCAATCGTTAGATACGTCTACGCGTAATTTTATGGAGTCTCGTTTCAGACATGATTTTAGCCAGGTTAAGATTCATACAAATTCAATTGCCGCAGAATCAGCAAGGAAGGTAAATGCACACGCATATACTGTAGGAAATAATGTAGTATTTGCCCAGGGCCAATATACACCAGATACAGCTGCCGGCAGGAAGTTGCTTGCCCATGAGTTAACCCATACTATACAACAAGCCCCGGCTGGCAGATCTGCGTTCCAGTCGAAACTAAATATTGGAGCCATAAATACGCCGGAAGAAACCGAAGCCGAACATGTTGCTGAACAGGTAGCTAATGGTGCAGTTAACCCTGTAACACAAATTTCAGCTGTACCGGTTCTAAGGCGTCAGCCTGTTGATTCATCAAATACTTCTGGCACATCAGAAGCGGATTTTACGACTGAACAAAAACGCGGAGGGCAACCAAGGGCAGCCTTCATTGACGCCGGAAAACGTGGAGAGGACAACGTTAGGATCGCCATTACCCGGTACCTTTGCAACTGCGATTTAAGAAATGTTACGGAAAAGCATGCAAACGCACAGCTTCGGCCAGATACCGGGTTCACGCTTGAGTTTTGCCGGGGAAGGGTTGTAGCTACACTTGATGGCACTTTAAAGCCCAGCGGCCTCACCAAAGGCGACGTCACTGTTCGTGGCGATATTAATATTGCGCCGAATAAAGGCGGCGTTGGTGCAAATATTGGCGTTGAAGGAGGGGTTAGCAATACCGGTTCAGAGCCGCAAATTCGTGGCAAAGTAGACCTTAGAATAGGTAATGACAAGGTACAGGGGGGCTTAAGCGGCGAAATAACCAAAGGATTAGATACCGGAAAGATCGATACTGATATTACTGCGGGAGTAAAGGTGGGTAAGTACACAGTAGGCGTTGACGTTAAAAATGTACAGGATAAAAACCGTCAGATCATACCCGTTTTGCAGGGCGATCTTCCGGGGCAAACGATAAGTGATAAAACTTGCCAGGAATGCAGGTGCCCCGTAGTATATGAATGCCGTGAGGACATACCGCCGCGCGACTACGAAGAACCGGTAACCTATGAGGTTAGCGAAACAACTCCGTTGCGTTATTATTTTAGCCTGGATACAGCAAACGACACGACGGATCCGGTACTTAAGGCTCAATCGGTTCAAATGCTTGATGAGGTTGCCCGGCGCGTAAAAGCCGGTGCCAAAATAGGATCTGTAATGGGCTACGCTTCGCCTGAAGACAACCGCGACAGGCCAACCCCAAATGAGCAGCTTTCCATGTCACGGGCCAAACATTTGCGTGATCTGCTGGCGCCTAAATTAGGGGCAAATGTTCAACTCCCCGAACCTGAACCAGGTGGTGAACTCCTTGGACGCACCGCTTCCATTTTACCTGGCAGTGACCTTGCTGATGCTATTACGGAGGTGGGTTTTAAAGGCCCCGAAGAAGTGACCAACTTTTTGGTTGGAGATGATATAACAAATGCACAACTGGCTGATCAATTCCTTGCGTTACTTCAAAACAAAAAAATGCAGGATCCGGCCGCCCGTCTATCTCTTTTTGGTATCGATGCCGGTTCCCCGGCTGCACCACGGTTACTAACCGCGATCGACCGCTTTATAGCCAGTAAGGGAAAGGGCCGACGCCCATGGGAGAACATCTTTGGTTACCTCAGGTTTGCTACCGTACAATTGATTGAAACACACCCCGAAACTTACATGGACAAAAAGAGTACAAGCGGTTCACTAAGCCCAACCCTCATGGATGATGCGAAATGCAAACCCTATGCGCGGCAGGCAGAGGATAATGGAAGTTTTGGCCCTCATGAGCCAAAACCTAAAGATAAGTCATCATGCCGGGACAAAAGTGGCAACAATGGATCTATTGGCCAAAAATGCGATTACAATTAACTGGAAAAAAATCAACTGTATTCAAAATGATCTTTACTTAGACCTCCCGATGCACTAATTTGACCGGTTGTTCTTTAGCGCTTTTTGCTCCAGTATGTATCCGGCAAATCGCCTTCATATTCAAAACGGGGCCTGTGGGGTCTCTTCGTGAGATAGGTCACTAATAGGTCATCAGAAGGATGCTATATATTGAATATTTTTTGGGCAGATCTATAAACAAAAAACGTCTTAAATGCATCATTTAAGACGTTTTTGAATTGTTTGATATATGACAAGCAAAATAGCTACTTTTAGCTATTTTTAGGAAATGATATATTTATTACCTTAGAATACAGCGCATTCTGCAATGAGCAATAGGACCAATTAGCCACTACTCTATATTCGCAGCATTTCAATTAAACCTTTTAAGCTGGATATGAAAACACGCCGGATGTGTGTTTATTTTTAAAGGTAGATCAGCCATGAAATAAGTCGAATTTTCATCTTGCAACTACTACATGGCTTAAATATTTTTTTAATCAATTTAAAGAAAGAAGTTATGTTACCGGAAGACAAAATCACTCAACTGAAACAAACCCTGCGCGGGAGGTTGATTCAGGCTCATGATGAAGATTATCATACTGCACGCAAAGTGTATAATGGTATGATAGACAAATGCCCCTTGTTGATAGCTAAATGTGCAGATGTAGCCGATGTAATTGCGACAGTAAATTTTGCAAGAGAAAATAACATACTTACGGCAATTAGAAGCGGCGGCCACAATGGCGGCGGCTTGGGTATATGCGATAATGGATTGGTGATCGACCTCTCGCAGATGAAGGGTATTAATGTTGACCCTGCTGCTAAAACGGCATGGGTTGAAGCGGGCTGTACTTTGGGGGATGTTGATCATGCTACACATGCATTTGGCCTGGCTACCCCCAGCGGAATTTTTTCTACCACAGGAATAGGTGGTATCACGCTGGGCGGAGGCCTTGGGCACCTTACGCGGCATTATGGCCTTGCCATTGACAATCTGCTTGAGGCAAATGTAGTACTGGCCGACGGAAGCTTTGTAAAGGCCAATGATACAATCAACAGCGATCTTTTCTGGGCGCTTCGCGGCGGCGGTGGTAACTTTGGAGTGGTTACTTCTTTTGTATTCAGGTTGCATCCTCTAAGTATAATATATGGCGGGCCAATGCTGTGGGAATTGGATGAGGCGGAAGATGTGTTAAGATGGTACCAGGACCTGATTAAAAGTGCTCCTGATGAGCTTAATGGGTTTTTCGCTTTTCTTTGTGTTCCTCCCGGACCTCCGTTTCCGGAACATTTGCATGCAAAAAATATGTGTGGCATAGTATGGTGCTACAGCGGTGACATGGAAAGAGCTGAAAAGGTTTTTGAACCAATCCGTAATTTTAGAAAACCTGCCCTCGATTTTGTGGGGCCCCTTTCTGTTCCGGCATTAAACAGTATGTTTGATGCACTGATGCCGCCTGGATTAAACTGGTATTGGAAGGCTGATTTTGTAAACGATATAGGTGATGAAGCTATTGCTCAACACTTAAAATATGGAGGAAAATTGCCTACATTGCTTTCAACTATGCATCTGTACCCAATTAATGGTGCTGCTTCCAGGGTAAGTAATAAGGATACCGCATGGAGTTATCGTAGCGCAACATGGGCCATGGTAATTGCAGGGATAGATCCAGATCCGGCTAATAACGATAAGATCACCAAATGGGCAAAGGATTACTGGGAAGCATTACATCCTTATTCGGCTGGTGGTGCTTATGTAAACTTTATGATGGAGGAAGGCGAAGATCGGGTTAAAGCGACTTATGGGGATAATTATGAAAAATTAGCTTCCATTAAAGCAAAATATGATGCAGCGAACTTGTTTAGGGTAAATCAGAATATTAAACCCGAGTTACATCTCGGGGTATAATTTTTAATTGACGATTGAAACTCAAGACTGCCTGTATTATATTGTTCATTACATTTTTAATCCTTCTTTTCTAAAAGGGGTTTTAGGTAATTACACGAGTGGATATTGCTTGGTTAAACTTAATATTAAATTCAAGTAATCTGCATGTAAATCGGCACAACACCGGATTGGTAGTTCTTAGCGAGGAAATGCTGAATAATCTCTGATATGCTAAAAACAAAAAAGCTTGCAATTATTTGATTTACAGGCTTTTGTTCATTTTTAATGATGTTATCAGCGGAGAGCTAGGGTTTTGAACCTAATGCGTTTGCCCCGGATGGACAGCTGGCGATCTGGCCGATCAGTTGCTGACCTGTCAGTTTTTGCCAATTCCACTTTAGATCTGCTGCTGGACGAAGATAATGGAACCTGGGAGATTTCCGGCAGAGGGCAATTACTAAGGTTTTACCGGATAGTATCGTAGCACCGACTTTCATAAACGACCAAAATGTGTTTTCGCAGAATTTGAAGGAACGATCATGGTCCATAGTAGCACTTTTTACGGAAATCGGCCCATATGAAGTAAGTTATAATAATAAACCGCGTAACCAAAAATTACAGGCATTATGAATTTCCAGATTAATAAAAAACATCGTATGATTCATGATTATATTTGTTCCGTTTGCAGTGTGTTACCACAAGTTAACTTTTAAAAATTTGGAATTCGAAAAACATTATACGAATAGAAGTGGATGGCTGCGGGCTGCTGTTTTGGGCGCGAACGATGGTATCCTTTCAACCACAAGTATAGCGATCGGGGTCGCTGCGGCCAGTGATACAAGAAGCCCGATCATTTTGGCGGCGTTAGCCGGATTAGTCGCAGGTGCATTATCAATGGCAGCAGGTGAATATGTTTCAGTCAGTTCACAGTCTGACATTGAAACTGCAGACTTAGACAGGGAAAAGAACGAACTGGAAACAATGCCTGATATTGAACTAAAAGAACTTGCTAAAATATACCAAAAGCGCGGTCTGGACAGCGTACTGTCTATGGAGGTAGCCGAACAGCTTACAAAGCACAATGCGTTAGAAGCTCATGCCAAAGACGAACTTGGAATTAACGCAATCTCGCAGCCCAAGCCATTGCAAGCTGCTTTAGCATCAGGTGCATCTTTTATATTGGGTGGGCTTTTACCTTTTTTGGTTTCGTTGTTTGCTCCGGTAGGCATGATGGTTATTTTGCTATATTCTTTTGCAATTGTATTTCTTGCACTATCAGGCGGAATTGCCGCAAAAGCCGGTGGCTCAAGTGTGGGAAAAAGTATAATAAGGATTTGCTTTTGGGGAACCATAGCAATGGGCATTACAGCCCTTATAGGTTATTTGTTCGGCGTAACGACAGCATAAATACAACATTGCAGATTAAGCAGATCTGATACTGCTTACTTAAGTGCCCTGCTACATGCCTGAAAGTATAGGTGTCATCGCTTAGGCTCAAATTATTCACCAGTACAAGCGTTGCAGGAGCATAGGATTTATTATCCTTGAAGGAGAATGTAAAGTGAGCCACCGGGCTATCATCGGGTGAGATGATTAATGTTTTTCTAAGTAAGGTTTTTTATCTCCCTTTAAAAGCGGTGAGTATCACCTCATAACTTCCCGGAATCTGCATTGCCGCAAATGGCAAAGCCGCAATTTGACTGAAACTCACGGAGGAAATGACCGGCTGGCTGCGATCATGCTTTCTTTATCCGTGTGTCAGACAACCGGCTCGTAAGCATCCGGGTAATCATTCAGGAGCACACTGAAAAACGAGATGCCGGTCAATGGTTCGGCTATATCAAGTATCGCCGTAGTTCCGGTATCCACGGCAGGGTGCCGGCAATGTGCCCTTCTGCGCCGTACCCGCGGGTAAGGCGTGAGTGAAGTTTATGAAAAAATAAATTAAAAATCATCTATTAAATTAACAACAGGTGATCAAAGTTTATCAACAACTAAGGGTAAGTTGTGTTTTAATATACTCCTCCATGTGCGCGTGTTATGCGGCTGCCTTATCTGGTATTTCACAACACATATAACTTAATTTTTAGGATCTGTAATCTCTATATCAAACTCAAATTATAACAAATGAAAAGAAGCTCTACAAAACTTTATTTAACACTTGTAACTATTATGTCGATGTTGGCTTCATGCTCCAAAACTGATGATAATTACAATTATAAGGATATGCCCACGTCAGTAGAATTGCCTATAGCTGCGCATGCAGGCCCGGGAATGTTTGATAACGGTGGTTTTAAATTTAATATAGCCAAAAGCATCAGTGATACCCCGCAGCCTCTGACAACAACAGTGCTTTTATCGGCCACAAAACCCCTTAGTAAAGATGTAAAAGTTACGCTCAGCGTGGACAACGGAGCTATCGCTGCTCTTAACGCCACACACAGAGCCCTTTATACTGCAGATAGTTTGGCTGCTGTGAAAGCTGATACAGATTTGCCAAGTTCAGCGGATTTTAAGTATGAAATCTATCAAAGTCTTCCGGCCGATGCTTACAGTTTGCCAGGTACAACTGTAACTATCCCTAGTGGGAAAACTACTGCTGACTATGTTATAAGTTTAATTACATCCAAACTAACGCTGGGTACTAAATACATGCTGCCGATAGCCATTACCGATGCGCAAGGAGAAAAGATCAATTATTATAGTACGGTTTATTATATAGTAGGTATAAAAAGTGACTATGAAGGGGAGGCGAAGGCTACGGGATCGATCGCTTTTCCTGATCCATCCATAGACAGATCATGGACAGGCAGGGCAAAAACATTGACAACCGTAAATGGCAATACTGTTCGTACAGAAGCGGCTGATTTGGGAGGCAGCAACTACTTTATGTGGCTAATAGTAAATCCCGATAATTCTGTTACCGTTATCTCTGCACCGGGCGCGGCTAATCAAAGTATACAAGTGAATGGCAGCTGCACGTTTGACCCGGCTACACGCACTTTTATACTTAATTACAAATATGTGGGTGGAACAGGAGATAGAAGAATATCGGAAACTATTAGACTCGATTAAATCTATCAATGATAATTGAGCCGCTTTAATCTAAAGCGGCTTTTTTTGTGACATAATGTTATTATAAAATCGTGTAATCTCTTTGCAATGGAAAATGTAAGAAAAAGAAGTTATTGTTAAATAATTATTAATATTTTAGTAAAAACATTGCCATCTCTGATGAAACAAGGCGTACAGCTTACTGATTGCAAGCTACTTGAACTTTTTACAAACGGTAACGATGCTGCGTTCGCAGAAATTTATAACAGGTATTGGAAAAAGCTGATTGCATTATCGTACAGTTATACCAAAGATAAATTTTTAGCAGAAGAAATAGTACAGGAGGTTTTTGTTAGCCTGTGGAACAGGAGGGGTGTAGTTAAGATTGAAACGCTGAGCTCTTATCTGGCAACTGCTATTAAATTTTCGGTATTTAAAAACATCTATACTAAAAACCGGCACGAAAGGCTTTTAGAGCAGATGCCAGCCAGCTCTATTGCAGAACTGCCGGAAGACCTTGTCCACGCAAAGTTTCTTGAGGAATATGTAAACGGCCTTGTTGAACAATTACCCGAAAAGTGCCGGTTGGTCTATAAATATAGCAGGCAAAAAGGCCTCTCGCCTCAAGAGATAGCTGAAGAAATGAACATCGCCAAAAAAACTGTAGAAGCACACCTCACTAAAGCGCTTAAGATGCTTCGTCTAAATCTTAAAGAAATGATGGTGCTCATAATTGTCCTCAAACTACGCTAATTCCGTTAGGCAGTTAAAATAACACATTATTTATATTTCTTGTCCAAGGCTAAGGGTATACCCTTAATTATAGTACTTCTTATTAATTGCGCTTATAATGGAAGAATTAAGAAGGAGCTCTTTAATAAAGAAGTATATAGATGGCACAGCTACCCCGGCCGAGCGGGAGGAGTTATTATTATGGTACAGGCAAAAAGGTAATGAAGGTAACAGCTGGCCATACTTAAGTGAATTGGAGGAAAATGAAGCTAAAAAGCGAATTTTTAAACAGATAAAACACCAGGTTGATACCATTCAGCATAAGCCGCACCGCACTCGTACCGTTTTAATAAAGATGGCTATAGCAGCCTCCGTAATTGGAGTAATGTCCTACTTTGCTGTTTGGCGGTTTAATCAAAAGGAATTTCAACCAACCTTAATTACGACAAATACAAAAGCCGGCGAAAGAAAAAAAATTCAACTAACTGATGGATCTGTGATCTGGCTAAGTGCCAAAAGCGCACTTACCTATCCCGCATCATTTATAGGCGCAACCCGTGATATCACGTTTTCAGGTGAGGCCTTCTTTGATATAGCCAAAGATAAACAGCATCCTTTTATAGTTCACACAGGCAATACAAGCACCAGAGTGTTAGGCACAAGTTTTAACATAACCGCCTTAAAGGATCGCGACGATATTACTGTAGCATTGATAACAGGAAAGGTGTCTTTTACAGCCAGTAAAACATCGTTATCACTTTTACCTCATAATCAGATTATTTATAACAAGAAAACTAAGGTATCAACTTTGCTGCCTATACCGGACATGAATGTGGTTGTTGGCCGGCATAATGGTTATTATGAGTACAAAAATATCCCCACTAAAGATATCGCAGAAGATATTAGCCGTTTGTATGGCATGAATATAAAGGTGATTGGTAATGTAAAAAACTGCACTTTCTTCGGCCGGATAAAGCCAGGAGAAAGCCCTGCCCAGTTCTTAAAAAAGATGGCGTTTGTAGTTAATGCTACGTTCATCAAAAAAGATAGTCTATGGATCATTAAAGGAGGAGGGTGTAATTTGAATTAACGATACCCACCCACCTAAAAAGCAGTAACGCCCGTGCGAGGGGCGCTACTGCTTAAAAACATCACAGCAAATAGCTATACCTAACGTCGTAAACAAGGGTACCAGCTAATTTTTAACGTTTTATTGAAGTGAATATATGAAAAATTATGTATCCCATAATAAGGGACGCAAGTATATGCTTTTTATGAAGATAAGCACTGTTATACTAATAATGTTAAGCAGTTCAACCATCTTAATGGGAGCACGCCGGGCGGATGCACAGGATGTATTGAAAAAGCACATCACCGTTAATTTGAAAAACAGTTTGTTAGTGGAAGCACTGGATAATATATCGGCTGTTTCAGGCGTAAAATTTACTTACAGCGGTGCGGTAACCAACAGCAAAAGCCGCGTGTCTGTAAAAGTTGTTGATCAGGAATTAGGCAGGGTATTGAACAAAGCCTTACACAACACATCTTATACCTTTATGGTACTTGATGATGAGATACTAATAAGGTACCAGGAAAAGGAGGCTGTTGCCATATCAAAACCAGTGCAACGTATTGTAACGGGTAAGGTGGTCGACGAAAAAGGAGAAGCGTTACCAGGCGTTACAATCAGAGTTAAAAACACCACACGCGGGGGAATCACAGACGCATTGGGAAAGTACCAGATTCAGATAAACGATGATACGGAAACGCTTGTCTACGCTTTTATCGGTTATCAAACCCAGGAGGTAGTGGTAAATGATGCTAAAGTTATCGACATTAAAATGTTACCAAACCCGCAAAACGAGTTGAAAGAAGTAGCAGTAGTAGCTTATGGTACCCAGCGTAAAGTGAGTTTGGTTGGTGCGCAATCAACCGTAGATGTGGCAGAATTAAAACAGCCTGTAGCAAATATTTCTACCTTACTGGCGGGCAGGTTATCAGGTATTGTTGGTGTACAACGTTCGGGCGAGCCTGGTAGCAATAGCGCTGATATTTGGATTCGGGGAATTTCAACCTTTACCAATAATGCCACAGGGCCGTTGGTATTAGTAGACGGCGTGACAAGGTCAATAAATAATCTGGATCCGCAGGATATTCAGTCATTTACCATATTAAAAGATGCTTCAGCCACAGCTGTTTACGGTGTTAGGGGTGCAAATGGAGTCATACTGGTACAAACCAAAAGAGGCAAGGCAGGTAAGCCAAAAATTGACGCCGACTATTACGAAGGCTTCACTGCATTTACCCGTGTGCCTGAGATGGCTGATGGTATCACTTACATGAACGCCGTTAACGAAGCCAACACTACAAGAGGGGGCGTTGCAAAGTATTCACAACAATACATTCAAAATACCCAGAACAAGGTTGACCCGCTGCTGTATCCGAACATAAATTGGATGGACGCTGTATTTAAAAATACCAGCCGTAACAGAAGGGCAAATGTTAACATAAACGGCGGTGCACCTAATGCCCGTTATTATATATCGGCAAGTTATTATAACGAAGGCGGACTCCTGAAAACAGACCGGTTGTCCACTTATAACTCTAATATAGATTATACCCGTTACAATTTTACCAGCAACGTTGACCTCGATGTTACTAAAAGCACGAAGGTGGCTTTAGGTATACAGGGGTATGTTAGTAAAGGCAATTACCCTTCCGTGTCGTCTGGAGATATTTTCCAGCAGGCGATGATCGTATCGCCGGTAGTGTTTCCGATTGAATATCCCGGTGGTTTTGTACCGGGTGTAAATCCTAACGGCGATCAGCGTAACCCGTATGCCGATCTTACGCGCAGAGGCTACAGTACAAATTTTGAAAACCAGCTTTATTCAAATATTCGGATAACGCAGGATCTGGGTTCTATTATACAAGGGTTAACTTTCAATACTTTATTTGCATTTGACGCTTTCAATACTAATAGTATCACGCGCCAAAAGCGTGAGGATACCTGGTACCCTGATCAAAATACACCGTACAATGCAGACGGTACCTTAAATTTGGTAAGAACTTATACAGGGCAGGGAAACTACCTGAATTTCGGCGCCGGTAATAGTGGCCGTAACAAAGTTTACACAGAGTCCTCTTTGAATTACGACCGTGCATTTGGCAAGCACCGCATAGGCGGGCTTATTTTATTCAACCAGGAAGATGAATCAAGATTTCCGGCAGGCGACTTTACCACCTCTATTCCATATCGTTTACGCAGTTTAGCCGGTAGGGCTACCTACTCTTATAACGATAAATATTTTGCTGAGTTCAACGTTGGTTACAACGGATCGGAAAACTTTGCTCCGGCTAAACGATATGGATATTTTCCGGCATTTGGCTTAGGATGGTTAGTATCACAGGAGAATTTTTTTGAACCGATAAAAAACACCATATCGTTCTTCAAAATTCGTTACAGTAATGGTATCGTAGGAAGTGCGGATATTGGCCTTGGCCGCAGGTTTGGTTATTTAACACTGTTATCAGATGGAGCACCCGGCTATACATATGGTCAAAATAATACCAACAGCTATAATGGTATTAACGTTACTGATTATGGTGTTGACGTAACCTGGTCAAGATCGCATAAGCAAGATCTGGGTTTTGATATCCGCGCATTTCACGAAACCTTCTCTTTAACCTTTGATTTGTTTAAGGAACACCGCAGCGGTATATTCTTACAAAGGGCAGCAGTACCGGGTTATGTAGGTTTATCATCTGCACCATATGCCAACCTTGGTATTATTAATAATAAAGGTTTTGATGCTACAGTTGAGCAACGCCTAAGCATAGGGGAAACGGTAATTAATTTGCGTGGTAATGTTACCTATAACAAAGATGTGGTTGTTGAAAATGACCAGCCATCTCCAAAATATCCGTGGAATGATCAGCGTGGGCATAATATTTTGGCCGACTTTGGTTACATAGCAGAAGGTTTATTTACAAGCCAGGAAGAAATAGACAACAGCGCAGTACCCGGATCGAAACAAAGTATTCGCCCTGGCGATATCAAATACCGTGATTTAAATAATGACGGAATAATCAACGCTTATGATAAGACAGAAATAAGCAAAGGCGATGTCCCTTTTTTAACGTACGGTGTTGGCTTTAATGTTGCTTATAAAGGGTTTAGTCTGGGCGCCTTTTTTCAGGGCACGGGCCATGCATCCCGGTATATTTCGGGTAATGCCATACAGCCTTTTGCAACAAATGGTGGTATAAGTAACGCTTATGCAAACATAACCGACAGGTGGACTGAGGCAAACCCAAGTCAAAACGTGTTTTATCCGCGTTTAGCTTACGGCGATGGGGACAATACTAATAACACACAGCACAGTTCGTGGTGGGTAAAAGATGTGCAGTTCATTCGCTTAAAAACACTTGATTTTGGGTATACCTTCCCTAAAGCTGCCTTTAGCAAAATAGGTATGAGCAATGCCCGCGTATATGTAATGGGGTATAATGTGTTTACGATAAGCAAGTTTAAGCTATGGGATCCAGAATTGAATACCGGCAACGGTACAACATACTCCAACGTTAAAACCATCTCGTTAGGCATTAGCGCTCAATTTAATTAACGGATTAACATTTATTAAACGATAAAATGAAACGAATTTTAATAGTTGCTACTGTAACCTGCATGCTAACAATAAGCTTTTCGTGCAAAAAAGGCTTTCTTGACCAAGTGCCTGATGACAGACTAACCCTGGATGAAACATTCCGGAACCGCAACACTGCAGAAAAATTCCTGGCAAACGTTTACTCGGCCATACCTGATGAAGCGTCGCAAAGATTTCCGGGATCAGATAACAGTATAGGTGAATGGACAGGCGGCTCCGACGAGGCAGAGTATGACTGGGGCTTTGTACCTACACAAAATATTAACAACGGTACATACGATGCATCAAGCGGATTTATAGGCGGTTTTTGGACAACCTATTATCGCGGCATCCGCTCTGCAGGCATATTTATGGATAATGTTGATAAAGTATCTGATTTGCCCAGCTCGTTAAAAATCCAGTACAAGGCAGAGGCACGTGCTTTAAGGGCCATATATTACTTTTGGCTGATGCGCATTTATGGCCCGGTTGTAATTACCGGCGATAAAACAATTGCACCGGATGCTTCATTTGCAGATTTACAGTTACCCCGTACTCCGTTTGATGAGTGTGTTAATTATGTAACTTCAGAACTGGATGTAGCGATGGCTGATTTGCCCTTAAAGGCTTCAAACGCCAATAACTATGGTCGTATAAACAAGGCCTATGCTATGGCTATCAAATCGCAGGTATTACTTTATGCTGCCAGCCCTTTATTCAACGGTAATAGTGATTATAGCTCAATGGTTAATGCTGATGGCAAAAAACTCATCAGCGATCAGTACGACGCAACAAAATGGAAAAAAGCAGCAGATGCAGCCAAAGCATTTATCGATCAATTCGTTCCCACACAATTTGACCTTTACAGGGTAAACGATGCGAATGGTACCTACAACCCCTACCTGTCATGCAGGGATGTGATGCTGGTTGATTGGAACAAAGAAGTAATTTACGCACGTATTGATGCAGGCATCACTAACAGGGCTTATGAGCTGACACCATACCATTCAGGCTATGCTGATGAAGTACGTGGAAGCGGTGGTTTAGGCGCTACTCAAACCATGGTTGACGCTTATTTTACTGAAAACGGCCGTTCTATTGATGATCCGGCTTCCGGCTATGTAAAAACCGGTTTCTCAAATTTCCAGGCACCGTATGATGACAAAGCCAGGAACACTTATAACCAATGGACAAACCGCGAGCCTCGCTTTTATGTAGGCATTACCTATAACGGCAGCAAATGGCTGAATACAAATAGCGGCGACGTGATCACTGAAACTTATAATACAGGTAATTCAGGTAAAAAAACCGGTGGTAACGATTATTCGCCAACAGGTTATATAGTACGTAAAAACATTGTAACGGGCGATTGGAGACAAGGTGGGCGCTCATGGGTAATGCTAAGGCTTGCCGAAATCTATTTAAATTATGCGGAAGCTTTGAATGAAGCAGAGCCGGGCAATGCAGACGTATTAAAGTATGTAAACGTCATCAGAAACAGGGCTGGGATACCTGAATATGGTAGCGCCGATTTGCCTGTGCCGGCTGGTCAGGCTGCCATGCGGGAAGCTATCAGGAAAGAACGCAGGGTAGAACTTGCGTTTGAGAACAGCCGCTTCTTTGATACACGCCGTTGGAAAATTGCTGAAGTGACTGATAACGGGCCGTTCAAAGCCTTAAATATCAGTGCCAACCTGCCTGAGTTTTACAACCTGGTTACTTTCGAGAACCGTGTATTCACCAAAAGACATTATTTGTATCCTATCCCACAAAAAGATGTTGATAGTGACAAGCAATTAGTTCAAAATACAGGCTGGTAATAACATCTGGTAATAACATAAAGTTGAGGGAGTTTCTCAAACGTCCCTCAACTTTTTTAAATATATACATCTACAATTGCCACCTCAAACAGGTGAAGCAAGCTAAATTCTCTTTTCAATATGACTTTAAAGACAAGTGTAACACTATGCGTTGTGTTTTTTGGCGCAGCAATACAGAGTTCGTGCAGTGAAACCCTGCTTCGCAACCCTAAAGCAACAGTTAAGGTAACTGATACTTTAAAGCAAGGTGCGCCACCATCACAATGGAAAGAACATTGGTTTGAACATGATCTTACCGTGTCTCGGACCTTTTATGACAATAATGCTGCTATTTACTACGATCATAATATGCCGCAGAAGATAACCTGGCCAAATAAGGTAATATCTGATGCCTGGGCTTACGTTAAAAAAACCTATGGGGGCTTTGGCGACTCTACCAGGGTGTATGCCATTTTCCATAAAGTTGTAAACGGAAAGCTTGGCGGCGGGCATCCTGCCTCATACTTCGACGAAAGCCATGACTACCGTAACGTTATCGATTGTGGATTAGATGACTGGAGCAAACCAACCGGCCAGCAAATAGGTATGCCCATTCACGAACTGGGCCATATTGTATGCGGTGCCAGCCACGGCGTAAAGGGTTCCCCTTCAGATGCATTATGGGGAGACAGTAAGTTTATGGAAATCTTTATTTATGATGTTTACCTGCACATTGGTTATGAAGCCGAGGCGGCCAAGGTGTTTGAGGAAATGCAAACCAAGCGCGATAGCTTTCCGGCTGCAAATACGCAATGGTTCAAAAACTGGTTCTATCCAATTTATGACAAGCATGGCAAAGCCGCCGTATTAAATAAATATTTTGAACTGCTTGCTAAATACTACCCTAAGAAAAACGGAAACGAGTTTGACCATGACCTTAATTGGGGTGAGTTTGTTCACTTCTGGAGCGGTGCATCCGGCGTTAACCTTAAGGCCCAGGCAACCACAGCCTTTGGCTGGAAAGGCGAATGGGAAGGCCAGTTAAAGAAGGCTCAAAAAGATTTTCCGGCAGTGAAATATTAATTTCCTTAAACA
>NZ_JAQBOI010000219.1 GCF_028288105.1 Mucilaginibacter sp.
TTTTTACCGGTATGGAAAGTAGCAGTAATGCCTTTAAGCACTTCGTTATCGCCAAAAGTTTTATAAATGTCTTTAATCTCGATCATAGCATTAAACTGGTGATCATAAGGTCAGCAAATAAGATCCACACACAACTGTAAACTACACCCGCCGTTGCCGACTGGCCTACCTCAAGCGCGCCACCTTTTGTATAAAAACCCTGGTAAGAACAAATGGAAGCTATGATAAAGCCAAAAACAAAGGCTTTAACTAAAGCCACCCTAACGGTAAGGCCATCAAAACCTTCATTAACACCCATTAAGTAATCAGCAGGTGTAATGTCACCAGTTATTACACAGGCAATATAACCACCTGTAATACCCAGGCATATGGAGATAATCACCAGCATAGGTATCATGGTTATGCTGGCAATAATTTTGGGGGATATCAAATACCCCGGCGCGTTAACACCCATAATTTCAAGGGCGTCAATTTGCTCGGTTACCCGCATGGTACCAATATTTGATGCAAAGTTTGAACCTACCCGCCCTGCCAGTACCAGTGATGATATGGTTGGGCTAAACTCTAATATGTTAGAGTCACGGGATATACTGCCCGCAATACTACGGGGTACCAACGGGCTTGATAACTGAAAAGCTACCTGAATAGTTGTTGCTGCGCCAATAAACACCGATATGATACTGATGATACCCAGCGAGCCTATCCCCACAGATACCATTTCACGCATCACCTCGTTCCAGTAAACACTGAACTTTTCGGGCTTTTTAAAACTTAAACGCAGTAAGAATATATATCTTCCTAAGCTTTGAAACATTTGTAATTGTGAAAATTCGGTTAAAAATACATTTTTTAATATTAAGCCTATATTGCTTGTTCTAATTCAATCAATTAAATTAGATATTATTATATGAAAAACGCCCTCATTACTGCAGCAACCAAAGGCATTGGCCGCGCTGTTTCAATCGCTTTTGCTAAACAAGGAATAAACCTGTCCATTTGTTCTCGAAATGAGCAAGATTTATCAGATTTTAAACAAGAGCTCCAGAATATCAACCCCGAAATTACTGTTGTAACCATGGTTACCGACTGCAGTAAACGCGATGAATTGAAAAATTTTGCTTCATTCACCGAGAAAAAGCTGGGTTTCGTCGGTATTATTGTGAATAACGTGGGTATGTACAAGCACGTTTCTATACTTAACGATAGCGAAGATTCCTTCCAAAAACAGATAGATACCAACCTTATGCCGGCCTACGAACTGTACCGTTTCTTCGGTGAAAGTATGGTTTCTGTCGGTGAAGGGCATATATTCAACATATGCTCTGTTGCGGCTATAAACCCTATAGCAGAGGCAGGTGTGTATAGTGTAACTAAATATGCACTTTTAGGTCTTAATAAGGTAATGAGGCTCGAAATGCAGGGACATGGTGTTAAGGTAACAGCAGTGATCCCGGGGTCAACATTAACAGATTCGTGGAAAGGCGTTGAGGTTGATAAAAACACAATGGTACTTCCCGAAGATGTTGCATCGGCAATAGTAAATACATTAAGTATGAGCGCCGGTGCCAATGTTGACGAACTGATCATAAAACCTGCATCGGGCCAAATTTAGTAACCAAACACTTAAACTAAAGATAATGGAAAAGAAACTTTACAGAGACGAACATCACAAAACAATTAGTGGTGTTTGCGCAGGCTTAGCCGAGTACTTCGGCGTTGATGTATCAGTAGTACGGGTAATATTTGTATTGGCTGTATTTTTAAAAGGAGTAGGTATTTTACCATACATTGTATTGTGGATAGTATTACCTAAACGCCCTTACAATTATACCGATCCAACCTTTAAACCAGGTGTTACGCCCGGCTTTAACCCTCCTTATAACCCGCAATTTAAAGATGTGCATGTAGATTATACTGTACCTAAGCCACCGTTCCCAGGGGAACCCTTTGCACCGTATCCGCCGGTTAAAAAAACCTCAAACGCAGGTGTTATATTCGGTGTAGTACTTATAGCACTTGGCTCAATATTTTTACTTGATCAGTTTGAATTTATACCCGATTTTGATTTTGAAAAACTATGGCCGATAGTATTAGTGGCAGTAGGTGCAACCATGCTATTTACAGGTAAAAAGAAACCATGGGAAAAAGAAGACTGGCATGCCGAAAAGAAAGAGGCTGAGTTTAAAACCGACGCCGATACTGAAGCAACCGAAGACAAGCCAACTGAAGACAAACCAAACGATAACACTCCAACTATATAATCATGAAAAGCGAAAAAATTGTACCGGGACTTATCCTGGTTCTGTTAGGAACGGTGTTCCTATTAGATAATTACCATGTAATTGATTTTCACTGGGGGAATATATGGCACCTGTGGCCTATATTTTTGATAATGGGTGGTGTAAACCTGGTGTTTGCCAATAATAAAGCACCATGGGCAACAGCCCTTAAAATAGGGGTTGTTATATTAGGCTTTTGCTTATTAGTATTTGGCCATTTTGAAAATCGCTGGTTTTCTCCGTTCAACAATCATTGGAGTTTTAATGATAATGGATGGCACAGAAATGGTGACTACGATAATGATGATGACGACAATAACGACAATGATAGCACCGGTATTGTTAAGGTAGAAGGCAGCAGTACTTACACCGAACCTTATGTGGCAACCGCAACATCTGCAAAGCTTATTATAAGCGGTGGCGGTACCCTTTATACGCTTAAGGATACCACCAGCCAGCTGTTTGAAGCCATAACCAAAGAACGTTACAACCGCTATATCTATACGCACACTATGGAAGGGAATGTACCGGTTGTTGAACTGCGGATGAAAGATAAAAAAGGCCATATCGAGTGGAATAGCGATAACGGTAACTCGGCTACTATGAAGCTTAATACCAAACCCGAGTGGGACATAAACGTAAAAGCGGGCGCAACCGAATTGGATTTTGACCTGTCGCCATTTAAAATTAAAAACTTTATAATAAACGGCGGTGCAGCGTCATTCCATGTTAAACTTGGACAGCCACTGGCAACTACCAATGTTGAAGTTTCAACCGGGGTATCTGAAGTAGAAATTAAAGTGCCTGCAAACGCGGCCTGCCGTATCACTTCAGATTCGGGCCTGTCATCAAACGAGTTTACCGGGTTTGATAAGAAAGCCGACAATACCTACGAAACACAAGGTTTTGCCGCAGCCACAAACAAAATACTGATTCATTTAAAAGGCGGCATATCCGATTTTAAGGTGATCAAATATTAATTGTTTTATTGCCGGATGGTTATGCGTAATGTTTAAATTTGAAAACTATGCAACCCTCCGGCAATAAAACTTTACAGCCAAGCGCCAACGATGAATATATACTGGTTATCAACGGCAAGCCCGAAGGGCCTTTCACCATTGCGCAATTAAGGGAGCGTAAAATTAAACCCGGCGATTTTGTAAAGACCGCCGCCATGGACGACTACAAGGAAGCCCATGAAATAGCTGCACTAAGGCAGCTTTTTGGTTTTAATAAGCAGCCATTGCCCCTACAGTATTTCGGCAGTTTTGACCAGCGCCTGCTGGCAGCCGTTATCGATTGGCTTATTGTATCCGCGGCGTTTGTTCTTGTGGCTTTTGTTGTAATGCTTATTTTGTTGCTGGCATTGCCCGGCGATGATAATAAAATTTTACGCATCGGCATTATCATATGTGTAGTAGCGCTCATCCCCATTGGTAAAATTGTTTATAATGTTATGATGGAAAGCGGCCCTAAACAAGGCACGTTTGGCAAGCAACTACTAAAAGTTCGTGTTTGTGATATTTATGGCGAACGCATACATACCTCTAAAGCGCTACAGCGTAACCTCTTCAAATATCTTTCGGTAGCTACATTATTCATAGGCTATCTAATTGCCTTCTTCAATAAAAAGCAGCAGTGCCTGCATGACATGCTGGCTGATACACTGGTTATTAAAGACCGGTTGGACAGCTAAATATGGCATTTGTTAAAAATTGTTAAAACTCTACGACAATTTCGTAACATGACTAACTTATTAGTTATGTTTGTGATGTATTTATAATCAACCCTGAATTTTTTAAAATATATCACAGTTATGAAAAAGTTATTTCCCCTGTTTCTATGCATGTGCGCTTTGGTATTTGTAGCTAAAGCACAAAAGTCAGATAGCACGAAAGCCATAGCGCACTATAAATTTTCTCACCTGCGGGATACCACCAAGCCAAATGATATCTACACCGAAAACATGGTGCTTTTTTTAGGCAAAAGTGCCAGCGTCTACAAAAGCTTTGACCGTAAAACGCAGGACGCCATGATTAGGAAGCAGGTGGCCGAACAGGTAGCGGCAAGCGCAGGCGGGCGTGTAAATGTAAACGTTAAGGGCGGGCGGGCCAGCAATACCGAGTACTTTACGTTTGCCGATCAAAAGAAATTCATCAGGAAAGAAAAGCTGCTGGTGAACAATTACCTGATAGAAGAACCAATGCCTGTTATTAAATGGCATATAACCAATGATACCGCAAGCTTTTCGGGCTTAAAATGCCAAAAAGCTACAGGGCACGTTGCCGGACGCGATTATACCGCCTGGTTTTGCCCCGATGTGCCTTTTCAAAGCGGGCCCTGGAAATTAATAGGCTTGCCAGGCTTAATTGTAGAGGCCTACGATACTAAAAAACAGGTGGTGTTTAAGTTTGATGGATTAGATAATGCCGATAAACTGGAAAAAGCCGCACCGGGCAGCGAGCCCGGCACCATCCAAACCGGTGGTACGGTTGTTAAGCTGATTGGGATGGCCGATGATGTTGATGACCCGGCTGTAATTGCCCTGCCATCAACAGGTATTAAAGCCACCGAAAAGGAGTTTACCAACCTTAAGGCAGCCCTGAAAAAAGACCCGCAGGCTTTTATGCAATCGGCAATGGCTGGCTCGGGGGCAACCGTTAGGATGGCTCCCGGCGGACCCAAAGATAAAATTCTAATTTCACAAGGCCCGGTTATTAATAACTCCTTAGAGTTACCCGAGAAAAAATGAGGCAGGTATATAAGTTTAGTGCAGTGTGCATTTTTTGCATGCTGTGCTCTACCATTGCCTTTTCGCAGGCAATTAAAGGTACAGTTACCGATAGTTTGGGCAAGGCAATATCATACGCCACCGTTAACCTAAAAAGTGGCAGCAACTTAATTATCGCATATGCCAGCAGCGATGATAAAGGGAATTACACTCTGCAAATACCCGCCGATGCTGATAAAACAGGCTTAGCTTTAGAAGTAAGCTGTGTGGGCTTTACTAAACAGGCCAAACCGGTTGCCAACGCGGTAACCGCATACAATTTTAAGCTTGCCAAGGCGGTTAATCAGTTACAGGCAGTAACCATAAAGGATAACCGCCCGCGGTTGCGGGTACATGGCGATACTACCGATTATAAGGTATCAGACTTTAGCAGCCCGCAGGATAGGGTTATTGGAGATGTGATTAAGAAGCTGCCGGGTATTGATGTGGCCAAAGATGGCAAGATCAGTTATACCGGTAAATCTATCTCGGGCGTGTATATAGGCGGTGATAACCTGTTGGACGATAAGTATAACATTGCTACCAATACTATCCCCAATAACGTAGTAGATAAAGTGCAGGTAATGGAGAACCATCAGCCTGTAAAAATGCTTAGGGATAAAGTGGTGAGCGAAGACGTAGCCCTTAACCTTACCATTAAAAAAGATGCGAAGCTGCAATTAGTAGGGCAGGAAACTATTGGCGCGGGCTTACCCGATAAATACTATGCCGACCTTAATGCCATGATGTTTAAGGATAAGTATAAGGCCATAAACTATTTTAAAGCCAATAACACCAGTAATGATGTTGCGAGCGATCTGGTATCGCACAACCTGTCAAGTTACCTGTCCAGGTTGGATAATGATAAACCAGGGACAGTCCTGTCATTAGGCACAGCGGGCGACCCTGATCTGCCACGAAACCGTTACCTGTTCAATCAATCGGGTATATTGAATTTGAATAACCTGGTTAATTTGAAAAAGGATGTACAGCTAAAGGCAAACGTATCTTACCTGCGGGATAACCAGAAACAGAGTTATACCAAGTTCAGCGAATATTACCTGCCCAATGATACCATACGCTATGCCGAAGTGCAAAATAACAGGCGCAGGCCGGATGTTCTGCACAGCCAGCTTTCAGTTAATGTAAACAAGGACAAGTATTACCTGAACAACAATTTTATTGCCGATTATAGTCGCAATACCGGTTACTCGGCGCTGAATACCAATGGCACACCCGTTAACCAGGTGTTTAAGGATAATTTGATGGATATATCCAACGAGTTTAGCCTCATGAATACCTTCAAGAGCAATAAAATAATTGAGATTTACAGTTACCTGAACCACAGTACCGAACCCGAGAACCGGGTGATAGACCCTGGTTTAAACCCCGATATTTTTAATAATGGTGTAGCTTACAAGCAGCTTACCCAAACGGTAGATATACCCACCTGGTTTACTAATAACTATGTTGGGTTTAAAATACCGGGCAATTTAATCACGCAAAGTTACAAGGCTGGTTTTAGCGTGCAATCGCAAAAATTACAGTCGAATCTAAACATAATACAGTTGAATAATTCGGTAAACCGGGTATCAGATAGCACGGTTAATAACCTGGATTGGCAGCGTCGTAAGGTTTATGCCGAGGCTGTGTATGATATCCCGGGGGATAAAATTAAGGCGAACATTTCGTTGCCTTTAAACTTGCAGCAGATAAGCTATAATGACAGTTATTATAACCTTGATAAAGATCTGACCCGCTTGTATTTTAACCCGCGTATATCCATAAAATACCAAACCGCGGTTGAAAATTATATAACGGTGGCTTATAACTTCCGTAATGATATTGGGAACATACAAGATGTGTATAACGGATCTATCCTAAAAGATTACCGGTCACTTTACGCCAATAACGCCGACCTAACCGAACGTAAAACGCAGAATGCTATGTTCGGGTTTAATTACCGTAAAGCCATCACCCTGTTCTTTTTTAGTGTAAATGCATCTTATACGCACATGAATGCAAATAACATCGCGTCGAGCATATTAACCAATAATATTCAGCAGCGTATTGTATTGCCCTTTGATAACAATATAGATTCATGGATGGGCAGTGGTTATGTGAGCAAATATGCCTTTGGTTTGCGTACTACCTTTAGCGCAGGTGTATCGGTACAAAGCACCAAGCTTAACCAGATCCAGAACAATATTATATTGCCTTATAACACCATCTCAACAACCTTTAGTATTGGTGCCGATACCAAGGTAAGCGATTATATAAACTTTAGCTACAAGGCCAATTACGACCAAACAAAAAGTAAGTCTTCAGCTGTTGCTACTTCAAGCAAGTTTGAGCGTTTAACACAACAAGGGTCGATAAATTATAACCCGCTAAGTAATTTGTTTTTTAGTGTTGCTGCCGATCATTATTACACTCACCAGCAACAGGCTAATGATCTGAAATATATTTTTGCCGATGCCTCTGTGAAATACAAGTTCAACAAAACAAAATTGGATTTGGAACTGACCGCGCAAAACCTGTTTAATACCAAAACCTATAGCGCGCTGTACCTATCAGCAAATACGTTTACCAGCAGTTCGTACACTATACCGGGAAGGTTCTTGTTGGCTAAGATGACGTTTAATTTATAGGTTTTTATTCTTCTTGTTGGTGTCCTCACCAACAAGCCACCTTGCATCCGGACTATAATAGAGAATTGTTGGTGAGGACACCACAGATGTTCGGAAGAATTAAAATAACGCTCAAATTCCGAATTTTGGCTAAAGCCTTATAAGTTTTGTTTGTAATCCGTTGGCTAAAGCCAACGGCAATGAAAAATACAAGTGATTTTTGATAA
>NZ_JAQBOI010000248.1 GCF_028288105.1 Mucilaginibacter sp.
AATATACCCCACAAGAAATTTCAGCGATGATCCTTCAAAAAATGAAGAAAACTGCTGAAGATTTTTTGGGAACTGAAGTTACTGAAGCGGTTATTACCGTTCCGGCTTACTTTAACGATGCACAACGCCAGGCAACTAAAGAAGCCGGTGAGATCGCGGGCTTAAAAGTTCGTCGTATCATCAACGAGCCTACTGCTGCTGCCCTTGCTTACGGTTTGGACAAAGCACACAAGGACATGAAGATCGCCGTATTTGATTGCGGTGGTGGTACACATGACGTATCTATCCTTGAATTAGGCGATGGCGTGTTTGAAGTAAAATCAACCGATGGTGATACACACTTAGGTGGTGATGACTTTGATCAGGTTATTATTGACTGGATGGCAGACGAATTTAAAAGCGACGAAGGTATTGACCTGCGTAAGGACCCAATGGCTTTACAACGCTTAAAAGAATCTGCAGAGAAAGCTAAGATTGAATTATCAAGCTCAACTCAAACAGAAATTAACTTACCATACATCACTGCTGGTGCAGAAGGCCCAAAACACTTGGTTAAAACTTTAACCCGTGCAAAATTTGAGCAATTGGCCGATAGCTTGATCAAACGTACAATTGAGCCTTGTAAAACTGCTTTGAAAAATGCAGGTTACAGCACTTCAGATATCGACGAGATCATATTAGTAGGTGGTTCAACCCGTATCCCGGCTATCCAGGAAGCAGTACAAAAATTCTTTGGTAAAGCGCCATCAAAAGGTGTTAACCCAGATGAAGTTGTTGCTATTGGTGCAGCTATACAAGGTGGTGTATTAACCGGCGAAGTTAAAGATGTATTGTTGTTAGACGTTACCCCGTTATCATTAGGTATCGAAACTATGGGTGGTGTAATGACAAAATTAATTGAGTCTAACACAACTATCCCTACTAAAAAATCAGAAACATTCTCAACCGCGTCTGATAGCCAGCCATCTGTTGAGATCCACATATTACAGGGTGAGCGCCCAATGGCAGCGGGTAACCGTACTATAGGTCGTTTCCACCTGGATGGTATACCACCAGCGCCTCGCGGTGTGCCTCAGGTTGAAGTAACATTCGATATTGATGCAAACGGTATATTACATGTATCTGCAAAAGATAAAGCTACCGGTAAAGAGCAAAAAATACGTATCGAAGCATCATCCGGTTTAACCGATGCCGAGATCAAAAAGATGAAGGACGAAGCTGAAGCTAACGCTGAAGCGGATCAAAAAGCAAAAGAAGAAGTTGAAAAACTGAACTCTGCTGATGCCCTGATCTTTAGCACCGAGAAACAATTGAAAGAATATGGCGATAAGATCCCTGCTGACAAAAAAGGCGCTATCGAAGCTGGTTTAGAGAAATTGAAAGCTGCGTATTCTGCTAAAGACCTTGCAGCTATCGAGCCTGCACAGGAGGAATTAAATGCCGCATGGACTGCTGCATCTGAAGATATGTACAAAGCATCTGCTGATGGAGGTCAACAACCGGGTGCTGACGCAGGTCAGGCTGCTGGTAATGGCCAACAAGCGGGCGGTGCTGATAACGTAACAGATGTTGACTTCGAAGAAGTGAAGTAATCAGCTCCTGATAATAATAGAAAAGCCGGTACAATTTGTACCGGCTTTTTTTGTGGGGTAATTATAAGATGCATCATTGCGAGGTACGAAGCAATCTCTTTAGGACAATTATACATTTTGTATAAGGGATTTGCTTAAAGAGATTGCTTCGTGCCTCGCAATGACGATGGGGGTTAATACAAGAAAAGCCAACACAATTGTGTTGGCTTTTCTTGTATTAAAGTCTTTTATTCTTAATCTTTTTGTCTTTATCTACGATATCAAATTATTCACCTTGTCAACAAGTTCGGTTAAATCAAATGGTTTGTCAATGATGGCATCACATCCGTAGGCAAACAGGTCAGATTCGTGATTGATATAGGCCGAAAATATAATAACCGGCACATTGTTAAATTTAGGGTGTGATTTTATGGCTCGGCAAAGCTCGCCACCATTTTGGCCGGCCACCCGGTAATCCAATATAACAAGGTCGGGTTCAAAAGCCTCTACCAGGGGCATAACGTTGTCACTTTCGCCGGTGCTTTTCACCTCGAAATTTTCGTAGGTCAGGGTTTCATGAACAATGTCAAGAATATCCTGGTTGTCATCTAATACTAAAATACGCTTTAACATAAACAAGTTATCAATTAAAATAAAATAGCAGCTAAGGGGTATTGAAGTAGCGTAAAAATGTGTACTCAGATACGGTGTATGGGCTCGGTATATAATGTATTAGAACTTTGATCGGCTGTTGATCAAATGTAGTGTAATATAATTATATTATAAAGAAATATAATAGCGGATTTTTTCTCTTAATACGAGATAACAATAAGTTAATATAGCTATAGATGGGTAAATGCGGGGCTATTTGCAACGTGTAGTGTTGAGCAACAAAAAACCCGCAGCTAAGCCGCGGGTTTTAATATTATTAATAAGGATATGCCTTACCGGGGTGTGCACGCTTCCATGCCCTGCGGCGTTCCAGCCAGGCCGCATGTTTCTTTTTTTGTTCGCGTTTGCGGGCTTCGTTACCTATAATATAACCGCCACCTGCGCCTATGGCGCCACCAACTACCGCACCGCCAACGCTTTTACCTATTAAAGCACCGGCAACCGCGCCACCTGCGCCGCCAATTATAGCGCCCTTACCTTGCTTACTTATTCCTTTTTTTTCTTGTGCCTGTGCACTAAATGTCACGCTGGATGTTAATGCCAACATTAGGCTGCCAAATATGATTAACTTTTTCATTTGTATCTGCTTTTGGTATTATTACACACCATGCAAATAATAAGCCGAAGATTATAAAAGTGGCTTTAAAGCAATAGAACAGCGTTTTTTTACAAACTTATTTCAGAAAATCAATTATTGCCGATGCAAACTGTACAGTATTACCTGCAGTATTATGGTTGCCCGGTACGTTAACCATCTTTGATCCGGGTATTAATTTTTGCAGATCGGTTACATCCCCATTGGTGGTATCCTCGGTGCCATCAATAAGCAATACAGGTATTTTAACGGTAGATAATTCCTTTTTGCTGGTAGATGGCTGGTGCTTTTGCTGGTAGGCCAGCGCCAGGTTATCGAAATTGTTTTTGCGGATCCAAACCATCATGTCGTCTACATCATGCATGGTGGTATCGCCCATTAATGCTTTATAGGCATGGATCCTTCTTGACCATTGGGGGTTAGTATAATCGGCACCCATGCCGCCCATTACAGCTTTATGGATGCGTTTATCTAAAACTATTAACCTTGAGGTGATGATAGAGCCGCGCGAATAACCTACTACATCATAATTTTTAAAACCAAGGTTACTTGCCAATCCCATAATGTCTTTCGCTTCGGCATCGTTGGCATAGCCTGCATCGGTGTGTGGTTTATCTGACAGACCGTTTCCCCGCTGATCCAGTATAATAACTTTATAGCCTGCGGTAAGCAAAGCCGGGTATAACGAGCCATGTTTCCACCCCTGGCTGGTACCGGTAAAGCCATGGACCAATATTACCGGGTAACCATTGCCCTTTACTTCGTAATGAATTTTTGTGCCATCAAAAGATGTAAAAAATTTGCCTTCCGGTTGTTGCGCATGCAAGCCAAAGCTGCAGGCTATGATTATAACAAATGCTGATAATATCTTCTTCATGATATTAAACAAATAGGTTTAAAATTAACACACCACCCAACCCGATAATAGAAACCAAACTTTCCATCATTGACCACGAGCGGAAAGTATCTTTTATACTTAGGTTAAAGTACTCTTTAAAAAGCCAGAAGCCAGAATCATTCACATGCGAAAATGCCAAACTACCCGCACCTATAGATAATACCATCAAATTAGGGTTTACGTGTTCGCTTACTACTAATGATGATACAATGCCTGCCGCGGTTAAGCCAGCAACAGTGGCCGAACCCAGGCTAATGCGAATAATAGCGGCTACCACCCAGCCTAATACAAGCGGCGGCATGTTAAAGGCTTTTAGGCTGTTGGCAATCTCATTACTAACGCCACTGGTGGTTAACACTTCTTTAAACGCGCCCGATCCCGCTATAATAAGCAGTATTAGGGATATATCTTTTACAGCATCAATATAGTTAACCCCTAACTGGCCCATATTACGCCCCTGTTTTATACCGAGCGTATAGGTAGCCACTATCAGGGCTATTAACATCACGATGGATGGGTCGCCCAGAAAAGCCATTATCTTTAATGCTTTCTCATCCTTAATTCCTAAAAATGGAAAAAACGCTGTAAGCATTAAAAGCAGTACCGGCAACAAGGCGGTAAAAAAGCTAATAAAACCGCTCGGTAATTTATCGGCAGGCATTTCTTCGGCACGAAAGGTAGCCAGTGGTTCTGACGGTATTTTTTTGAGGAATTGCGCGAATACCGGTCCGGCGAGAACAATGGCCGGGATAGCTATTATCAATCCATAAATAAAGGTAGTGGCCATATTAGCATGAAAAAGCGCCACTAATGCCGATGGTGAGGGATGCGGCGGCAAAAAGCCATGCGTAACAGATAGCGACGCTATCATAGGCAAACCAATATAAACCGCAGGTAACTTATACTTATATACTACCGAAAATATAAGCGGTACCATCAGCACAAAGCCTATCCCGTAAAACAGGGGAATGCCGATGATAAAACCGGCGACAACCAGGGCCCATTGAATATATTTTTTGCCAACGGCATTAACCAAAACTTCGGCAATTTTTTGGGCGGCACCACTTACGGCAACCAGTTTGCCCAGCATAGCGCCAAGGCAAATAATGATAAGCAGTTGCCCCAAAATATCGCCCATGCCTTTTTGTACCGATGCGGTAACTTTGTTAACAGGGATGCCCAGCATTAAACCCGCGGCAATAGAAACCAACAGGAAAGCTAAAAAAGGGTTCACTTTTGCCCAGCTTACCAAAATTATGAGCAATACTATACACAACAATATAACCAGCATAGTTTTTTATATTCAGAAGTTTATAATAGTATTTATACCGGGAAGCCGGTACGCCTAAAGTAATAACATTAAATGACATAGGGGTAAATAGATTTTAACCGATTGAATAGATCAACCACAGAGAACACTGAGGATTGTATCTTCATTACACAGAAAGCACAGCGATTTACTTTGTGTTTCTCTGTGTTTTTCCCTCCGTGCTCTCTGTGGTTAAATAACGGGAAAGCTAAACTATTTTACATTTAGCTTACCCCATAAAAATATTAAACATCGTTCTTTGCGGGAATGACAAGCAAACGCTACTTTTTACTGATAATGATATTAGGCTCGCTAACTGCATTAGGGCCTTTTTCTATAGACATGTACCTGCCGGGTTTCCCGGATATTGCCAGATCACTGCATACCACTACCGAAAACGTAGCGCTTTCTTTATCCAGTTTCTTTATAGGGATATCTGCCGGGCAATTACTTTATGGGCCACTGCTTGATAAGTATGGCCGTAAGCCGCCACTATACGCCGGTTTGGCCTTGTATATTGTAGCATCGGTTGGTTGTTATCTTTCAACCAATATCGAGATGCTTATTATAATGCGCTTTATACAGGCAATTGGTAGCTGCGCGGCCGGTGTAGCATCAATTACTATGGTGCGCGATATTTTCCCGGTTAAAGATAATGCCAAGGTATTTGCCCTGTTGATACTGGTTTTGGGGGCATCGCCCATGATAGCCCCAACCGTTGGTGGTTATGTAACTGCTGCTTTTGGCTGGGAGTTGATATTTATTATACTGGCTGTAATAGCGGTGCTTATAACACTGGCTGTAATATTTTTCCTTCCCGAAAGTTATCAAGCCGATCCATCTTACTCCCTAAGGCCCCGGCCTATTATTAATGGCTTTATAGCCGTTATTAAAACGCCTCAGTTTTATACCTATGCCATTAGCGGTGGTGTGGCTTTCTCGGGCTTGTTTGCCTATATATCGTCATCGCCGGTGGTATTTATGGAGGTGTTTAAAGTAAGCAGTAAAACGTATGGATGGATCTTTGCCCTGCTATCGGTTGGGTTTATAGGATCCAGCCAGGTGAATAGTTTTTTGGTAAAGAAGTATAAAAGCCAGAAAATTGTTAATGCCGCGCTTATTGCCATGGTTATTATATCCGCCTTGTTCCTTGTTGGCTCAATGCAAAACATATTAGGCCTTGTTGGTACCATTGTTATGATATTTTTGGTGTTATGCTGCGTAGGTATCACCAGCCCTAATACTTCGGCATTGGCTTTGGCGCCATTCGAAAAAAACGCGGGTACAGCATCATCCCTGTTAGGGGCCTTTCAAATGTGTATAGGCTCGGTTGTATCGGTAGGGGTAAGTTTGTTCAACAGCCAGTCTTCCATCCCTATGTCGGCTATTATGCTGACAGCATCATCAGTTGCCTTATTGGTATTGATTATCGGCCGAAAGAATATCAAAATCCGCGTAGAAGCAAAAAGCGCCGAATTTGCAGCACACTAATAAACTTCCATGTAAATTTTAAAGTATAGAAAAACTGTCTATATTTATAATTGTATATTTAACAATTATAAAATAACATGAGAAGGATTTTATTTTTAGTACTCACTTGCTTTCAGCTTAATGCTTTCGCGCAGAGTAACGCCAGCATTAGTATCAGCAACACAGATTTAGTTATCAGCAGGCACATTTACGGGCAGTTTGCCGAACATTTGGGCCGGGGTATTTATGATGGTTTTTGGGTTGACAAAAACCTGCCGGTTCAAAAGCAAGACCGCATTCGCCTGGATGTGGTTAACGCCTTAAAAAAAATAAAAATACCTAATCTGCGCTGGCCCGGTGGTTGTTTTGCTGACGAATATCATTGGCGTGATGGTATTGGCCCACGTACGCAAAGGCCTAAAATGGTTAATACTAACTGGGGAGGCGTTACCGAGGACAACAGTTTTGGCACGCACGAATTTTTAGCGTTGTGTAAATTGCTTGGCTGCGAGCCTTACATTGCCGGCAATGTTGGCAGTGGCACGGTAGAAGAAATGTCTAAATGGATAGAGTACTTAAACTCTAACAGCAGCAGCACGATTGCACAGTTGCGTAAGCAAAACGGGCATCCCGAGCCGTATAAAGTGAGCTTTTGGGGCGTAGGCAACGAGAGCTGGGGCTGTGGCGGCGAAATGACAGCTAATTTTTATGCTGACCAATATAGAAGATATGCTGCTTATGCAAGAAACTATCCCGGGGCGCCGTTGAAAAAAATTGCCAGTGGCGCCAACTCCGATGATTATAACTGGACAGAAGTATGTATGAAGAATATACCTAACCATACGATGTGGGGGTTATCATTACACTACTATACCGTGCCTACCGGCGATTGGAGCAAAAAGGGTTCGGCAACAAACTTTTCCGAAAAAGAATATTTTAATACCATGGTTAACTGCCTTAAAATGGAAGAGTTGGTAACCAAGCATTCGGCCATTATGGATAAGTATGACCCCAATAAAAAGGTGGCCCTGGTGGTTGACGAGTGGGGTATTTGGACCGACCCGGAACCGAAGACCAACCCGGGGTTTTTGTACCAGCAAAATAGCCTGCGTGATGCATTAATTGCTGCGACCACGTTAAACATATTTAATAACCACTGCGATCGTGTTAAAATGGCCGAACTGGCACAAACTGTAAACGTGTTGCAGGCATTAATACTTACTGATAAAACCAAAATGCTTTTAACGCCTACCTATCATGTATTTGATATGTACAAAGTGCACCAGGATGCTAAATATCTTGCTGTTAAATTACAAACACCCGATTACAATGTAGAGGGCAAAAGCATACCCGCGGTTAATGTATCTGCCTCGCAGGATGCAACAGGCAAGATCCATATTTCGTTAGTTAACCTGGATCTGAATAAAGCGGTGAGTGTGAGCACTCAGTTAAAACAAATCCAATGGGCGACAGTTAGCGGTGAAATATTAACCTCTGCGAATATTACTGATATTAACACCTTTCAGCAGCCTTCAAAACTGCAAATCCATAATTTTACAGGGGCAAAAAAGGATGAGGATAATTTGTCTGTTACCATTCCGCCAAAATCAGTGGTGATGCTTGAGCTTAAGTAGATTTTTTTGTCGCCTTACTCATCCATCGTTCTGCTTTTTTTACTTCGTCCTTTTCGCTGAGAGGGAGATCGGTCTCCAAATCATTATTATCAGATGATGATGATTTGGTGGTCGCTTTTTTTGGAGCAGCCGGTTTTTTTTGTGAAGTTGTCATGATGTATACCTCCTGTATAAACAACCTGTGGCAACACTAAAAGTTTAAAAAAACGTAGATTTTTAAATAGGTTTAAACACTTATCTTAAAGATGTGTGTATCTCCATCATATCGAATATAACGATGAGTTTCAAACCCATCGCTATATTCGATAGATGAACTATGGCTTATCCTACCACGTTATCCTCAATCATCTTTTGGTTCCCAAAGCTCAATAATGTTCCCTTCCGGATCCAGCACATGGACGAATTTGCCATAATCATATTCCGCGATCTCATCAACAATGGTCACGTTGTCCTTTTTTAGTTCCTCAACCAGCGCAACGAGGTTTTCTACCCGGTAATTGATCATAAAAGGTTTTGCCGACGGATCGAAATATTTAGTGTCCTGCGGAAATGCACACCAGGATGTGGATCCTGTTTTCGACGGATCATCGGCTTGCCGCCACTCAAACGTTGTTCCATATTCACTGGTAGTCAATCCAAGGTTTTTGGCGTACCATTCGTTCATGCTTTTCGGGTCATTGCATTTAAAAAACACGCCACCCAAGCCTGTTACTTTTTTCATATTTGATCAGTTCTATTGTAATTTATACGTTTACTATAATTGGTTTAGATTTATTTTTAAGTATAAGCGCAGCTATTAACGATAGCACGATGCCAACCGGCAAAATTTCCATGTAGGTGAACATCACTCTAAACGTAGGGCTTGCTTTATATTTCGCCATCATTGATGCCATTTCAGCTGACTGCTTTTGTATTTCAGCGGCGCTTACTCCGTTTGCCTTCATTTCGGCTATAGCCTGGGCCTGGTATTTTTCGCCAAAATCAGGAACAAAATAACTAAAGTCGATCATCCAAACCACTACATACACAGTTGACGCGATAAGTGTTATCAAAAGGCCAATACCAAGCGCTTTACCAAAAGTAATTTGGCCGTTGTTGTAAGTATCCCGGTAATTTTTAATGCCTACAAAAATGAGCGAAAATGCCAATATCATAGTTGCATACCCAAAAAACAACCTTGTATTCAGGCTTAAACTATCGCTCAACAATCCTTCGCTAAGCACCCCCCATGAGACACTTATAATACCGGCTATTACTCCACAAGTCCAAATTATCTTTTTCATTTTTTCTATTGCTTTAAGTTTAAATCCTGTTCAAAATTGCAGTAATGGATTATGTTTTGGGTCATACTTTTGGGTGATTTTTTAAAAAAAGGCAATTATCATACTAAAGAATGATGCCATCAAGGTATCAATGCTAACCTTTTTGCCATTTCAATAGCTAGCACACGGCGCTTCATCTTTAAAAACAGGTTTGATGTATGGTTTTATGGGGTTTTATGATACAAACAATCGCCTGGCAATTTGCTGGTTGCTTAAACCAGCGTGCACCACCTTTCGAACAATTTCCATCTATTTTTGGACATTACCAAATCTGTTTTCAAATCCTATATTAATGCCGATGGTAATTTTAAGTTTTATCTACTTAAGTCAAATATATCTGATTATCAAATAATTACACTGGTGGTTAGCGCTGAGGCTATCGGTATTGATTCTGAAAACAACCTTTTTGGTGAGTTTAAAAGGAACTACCGGGATAATTTGCCAAATTACCTGAAAGCTTGCTTTAAAAGATATCAGGCTTTACCGCCCGATTAGGCTGTCGCTTAAATTAGGTGATAGCTATTTGTTTAGGAGTTTTACGCCACTGCTGTAGGCAAAAGCATCTTCAAATGCGTTGGTAAATTGCGGGATCACGTCAGGTAGTTTATCTGCATGCTTACGAAGATAAAAGCCTGCAATGCCTGTTACCAATGCTGCTGCACCGCCAATTAACATGCCCTTTAATATGCTTTGCTTGTTCTTTTTGAAGATAGCTGCACCAGCAAACGCGCCGGATGCAATGTGCAAGGCCAACTGACGCATATCTAAATCATCTGCTATTTCTACTGCTTTCTTTCTTTTATTTTCTGCAGCAGATAATAACGAGATAGCAATACTGGTAACCGGCGATTGTACAAACCTCACTATACGTAATGAACTGGGCTGATACCCATTGCTGTAATAGTTTGCAACAGCCGGGGCCGCGCTCGCCCGTACGCCTGCAACGGCACCCAATCCTAAAGTTTGCCAAACCGATTTCTTGTAACTGCGCATATTGTTTCCTGTTGATTTATAAAGCAACAGGGAAGTAAGGGGATGGTTTGGAGTTAAGCAGATTTAAACAAAAAAAGCGACAGGTCTTAACCTATCGCTTCAGTATTATCCATTAACAAAAGCTTACATTGCTTTCTTTATACTATCCTGTTTTGCTTTCTCTTTTTTCTTGAAGAAACCTTTTAATAAAAAGTTATGCTGCACCGCTTCGAGGTCGTCGTTTAGTTTAACAGAGCTTTGCTGCAGATAGTCAAGCGTGCTTTGTACCTTGGCCGCGCCTTTAGGGTCATTTAATAAAACCCCCATTATATTATCAGTACTGTTTAGCTTGTTACTGGCTTTGTTTAAATTATCGGTAAGGAGGGTTGCATTATCGGCAGCCTCTTTTAAGCGGCTAACAGATGCACGGATCCTGTTAAAGGTAATAGTATCTGTTAACACGTTATCGGCAAAACCACCCTTGGTGTTCATTTTATTGCTAAAGTTGTTTAA
Source organism: Mucilaginibacter sp. (assembly GCF_028288105.1). Classification (GTDB taxonomy): domain Bacteria; phylum Bacteroidota; class Bacteroidia; order Sphingobacteriales; family Sphingobacteriaceae; genus Mucilaginibacter. The sequence continues at coordinate 10,957 of NZ_JAQBOI010000248.1, forward strand.
CTGGGAAGACATGTTAGCAGCGTTTTGTGTAGCAGCCTGCAGGTTGCGCATGGTTTGCTTTAACTGGTTGCCCATAGTGCTATCGGCCAGTAATGCGCCAACGGTTCCCTTACCTGCCAGTATCTGGTGACTAAGCGATTTAAAATCGGTAGTAATAGCTAACAGATTTTGGTTATTCTGTTGCAGGGTCTTCATAATGTCATCGGTAGATAATAGTTTTTCCGATTGTAAAACATCACCATCACGAACAATTGGGGCTTGCGGACTACCGCCATCAATTACAATGATCTTGTTACCAATAAACCCATCAGAACTAATGCGTACACCTGCATTGCGGTGAATGTATTGCTGGGTGCTGGCATCAATGCTCATAATAACATCAACCTGCGAAGGGCCGGTAAAGTGGATGTTTTTAATTGTGCCCACTTTTACACCCGAAAACCACACATTGTTGCCTTTCTTTAAACCCGAAACATCGTTAAATACCGAGCTTATGTGTATGCTTTTTACAAAACTTTTTTGCTGCCCGCCAAGGGTAAGCACGCCAATTACAAAAACTGCCACGCCAAGCAGGACAAACACGCCTACTATTATTGATCTTTTATTTTCTGCTGTATCCATTATAAGGGGTACTAATATCTATTGTATAAAATTATAATCATAAAAAGGTTTTACCCGGGCATCATTGGTGGCAAATACCTCATCAAATGTGCCTACCCGCTGAAACTGGCCGTCTAATAACATGGCTATACGGTCGCCGGTCATTTTGGCGCAGGTAAGGTCATGCGTAATAATGATAGATGAGGTATGGTAACGCTGCTGTACTTCATTTATCAAGTCGTTTATCTCAATGCAGGTAATTGGGTCAAGGCCGGCAGTTGGCTCATCATAAAGCATAATCTCCGGGTTCAATATCAGTGTACGGGCAATGCCTATACGCTTACGCTGCCCGCCGGATAGTTCTGCCGGCATCTGGTTAATAGTTTGTGAAAGCCCAACGGCGTCCAATACTGTTTCAACAGCGGTGTTAATTTCTTTACGGGTAATGCCTTTACGGTTACGCACCAGCGGGAACTCCAGGTTCTTGCGCACGGTCATACTATCATAAAGGGCACTGTTTTGGAAAGAGAAACCTATCCGTATGCGCAGGTCTTCTAACGCGCGTTCGCTTATAGTGGTAACCTCGTTGCCTAAAACTTCTATAGTACCCTCATCCGTGGTTAATAAGCCCGATATCAGCTTAATTAATACAGATTTACCGGTACCTGACCGGCCAAGCACCACAAGGTTCTCGCCCTGGTACAGGTCAAGGTCAATACCACGCAGTACATCATAATCGGCAAAAGATTTTTCAACCCCCCTTATCTTGATGACCGTGTTATTTTTATCGATATGTGCCTTTTGTTTTTCCATTTTATATTAGCGGAACCATCCGGCTATCTGTACAATTAAAACTTCTTCAATAAACACCAAAAACATGGCGGTTACAACAGCGCCGTTAGCAGCCTTACCTACACCCTCGGTACCTTTGGTAGAGTTATAACCCTGGTAGCAGCCAACAATACCAATGGTAAAGCCAAAAACAATTGCTTTTATAAGCGAAGCCCAAAAATCAACAAAGGTTAAGGGCTCAAAAGCCTGGTCCATAAAAACGGCATATGTAGTGCCTTCATTCTGGCTTACGTTTAAATATCCACCCAATAAAGCAATAAACGCGGTATAGGTAGCCAACAAGGGTATAGTTATGGTTGTTGCGATAACGCGTGTACAAACCAAAAATTTAAAAGGTTTTGTGCCCGATACTTCCATGGCGTCTATCTGCTCGGTAACCCGCATAGAACCTAACTCGGCACCAATACTTGAACCTACCTTGCCGGCAGCTATCAAAGCGGTAACCAATGGGGCAAGTGCTTTCATGATAGCTATAGATACCAAAGATGGCAGCCATGATGTTGCGCCAAAATCGGTAAGTGATGGGCGGCTTTGCTTGGTAAAAATAACCCCAACAATAAAGCCGGTTAGCGTTATTAATGTAAATGATCGTACGCCCGTTTCATAGCATTGCCGTATCACCTCTTTAAATTCATAGGGGGGTAAAAACACTTCTTTGAAAAAACGCATGACAAAGGCATACACCCTGTACAGCATTAAAAAGAAAGCCGCTAACTTGGTCCGCATTTTTTTTACACGCGACGGGACTGGGCTGGTTGTATTATTTACGCTATCCATCAATGGGGCAAAGGTATAACTAATGTAAGATATAGATAAATCAACATCCCAAAATGTTTTAAAAGATATTCAGTGAAATGTAATAATAACTTAAGATAGGCAATAAACTTTTTAAACCAGTTTATTAATGGGGAAAAATTCAGGGCAAATTTGAAATAAAAGTATTATTTATATAATATGTTAATATTATGCATTTTATACTTAATAGAAAGCCGATTAGCAATCTGTGTTGTTAAGTAACCATCAGGAAATGTAAAAATAGTATTACATGATACTTTTTAATTTGGTTAGTTTTGATATACCAATTATAATTACGGCTATCAATTAAAACCAGGGTTAACCTTTGCTACAAGTGCAGGGGCACTATCAAATTTATTATTGTGAAGGGGAAAACGACTTGCAAAGCGTTCATGTTTACGCTTTTAGCGCTGTTTGTAACGGTTGCTGTTTTCGGGCAGAGTAATGAATTTCAATTCTCTAAGTTAGATATCACCAATGGCTTATCGCATAACCAGGTAAATGCTATTTTAAAAGATAGTAAAGGTTTTATGTGGATAGGCACCCTATCGGGTTTAAACCGGTACGACGGCTATAAATTTAAAGTATACAAGCACATTGAGGGCGATACCACCAGCCTTAACGATGATTTTATAGTCACCATTGCCGAAGGACCTGATAATAAGCTGTGGGTTGAAACCCGTAATGGCTATAACATTTACGACCCGGCTACAGAAAGGTTCAGCCATGATATTGGGCGATACCTGAGATCGTTAAACATCCCGGCTGCCGGCATAACCGCTGTTAAAAAAGACAGGTTTGGCAACTTCTGGTTTCTGAACGCTAACACAGGCATTTACAAATACCAGGCATCCACAAAAAAAACCACACATATTAGCTATAAGGCAGGTATTAGCACCTCTATTTATAGTAATACCGTTGCCGACCTTACTTCTGATTCGAAAGGTAACATTTGGCTTGTTTACAATAAAGGTATGCTGGAACGGATAGATCCACAGAACTATCGGGTTAATTACCGTAAGCAATTAGGAGCATTACCCGCCGGTTTAAATACCGGGTACAGGGTTTTTATTGATAAGCAGGACGATATATGGGCCTTTGTGCCAACTTATTCATCGGGTGTATATTATCTTAATGCTACCCTTAGCCTGTTTAAACATATCGATAAGGGCAGTGGGCCCGATGGATTAAATACAAATGTGGTATCAAATCTTATACAGGACGATAAGGGCAGGATTTGGATAGCTACCGACCATGGCGGTGTAAACCTGCTGAACAAGCAGGACTTTAAAATTAAATATATCACCAACCGCGAGGACGATAATAAAACCATAGGCCAGAACAGTATAATAGTGTTGTATAAAGATAATACCGGCATTATTTGGGTTGGTACTTATAAGCGGGGGCTTAGCTATTATCATGAAAGTATTATCAAGTTCCCGCTGTACACGCACCACCTGTCAGACCCGGGCAGTTTAAGCTTTAGCGATGTAAATAAGTTTGTTGAAGATAAATATGGGAATCTGTGGTTGGGTACTAATGGCGGTGGTTTGGTTTATTTTAACCGCAAGGACGGCAGCTTTAAAAAATACCTGCATGATGTCAATAACCCAAACAGCCTAACCAATAACGTAATTGTAAGCATGTGCCTTGATCACGAGCAGAAGCTTTGGATAGGTACTTATTTTGGTGGATTGGATTGTTTTGATGGGAAAACATTTAAGCATTACAAACATAATGATGCTATCCCCGGCAGCTTATCGGAAGACAGGGTATGGTCGATATTAGAAGATAGCGATAATAATTTGTGGGTAGGTACGCTTGCCGGTGGCTTAAACCTGCTCGACCGTAAAACAGACACCTTTAAACACTATAAATTAAAACAGGGCGATCCGCAGTCGCTTTACTCTAACTACATATCAGCACTTATAGAAGATAAGCGTAAGAATCTATGGATAGTTACCTCTTATGGGGTGGATGTGCTAAATAAAAAAACGGGTAAGTTTAGTCATTATATACATGATGACAAGAACCCCAACAGCATCATAAATAACAACACCAACAATATTTTAGAAGATAGCAAAGGGTTGATATGGATTAGTACACGCGAGGGTATCAGTGTGCTCGATCCGCTTAAGAACAAGTTCACCAATATCACCCGTAATGATGGCCTGCCGGATAATACCATCATAGAAATGCGCGAGGATGATAACTATAATATATGGGCAAGTTCGCCAAACGGGTTGTCAAACATTATTGTAAACCGCGGTGCAGATAAACTTAGTTTTAGGTTTATTAATTATAACGAACGCGATGGCTTGCAGGGCAGAGAATTCACCATGAATGCAGCATACAAAACCCGCAGCGGCGAACTGATATTTGGCGGTGGCAATGGCTTCAATATTTTTAGGCCTGCAAACCTGCGTACCAGCAAGAATATCCCGGCACTTGTTTTTACCGATTTTCAGGTGTTTAATAAAAGTGTAGCTGTTGGCGAAAAAATATATGGTAAGGTATTGTTACCTAATGCTATTGCCAATGCAAACGCGGTTCAGTTAAAGTATAACGAGAATGTTTTTGGGATAGAGTTTGCCGCGCTTAATTACTTTGATGCCGATAAGGTAAAATTTGAATACACCATGCAGGGTTTTGACAAAGGCTGGATAACTGCCGATAACAT
>NZ_JAQBOI010000250.1 GCF_028288105.1 Mucilaginibacter sp.
ATTAATGGAAACGCGGAGATAAGCAACTTCCAAAAATCACCGGTATTTACCACGGCTATAAACGTAAGCGATTTTAATTTTAAAGGTGATACCCTTGGTAACATAGCCCTTAAAGTAAATAACCAAACTGCCAATGCCTATGCCGCTCAAATGAGCATTACAGGCAAGGGTAACCAGGTTGACCTGAATGGTATGTATTATACTTTGCCCGAAAGCAGGTTTGATATGACCCTGAATATTGTTAACCTGGGGATGAAGAGTATAGAAGGGTTTAGCTTTGGCGCTATTAAAAACTCCAGCGGCAACATTACCGGGCAACTAAAAATAACGGGGACAACCACCGCACCTGCCGTGCGGGGCAATGTCAATTTTAATAAGGTGGGCTTTAACGTAAGTATGCTTAACTCCTACTTCACCATGCCGCAAGAGAGCATTACGTTTAATGATGAAGGTATCCGTTTCAACGATTTTACATTGGTTGATTCTACTAATAATAAAGCGGTTGTTTCTGGTTCTATCTATACCAAAACCTACACCGATTTTAAATTTGGGATGAACATCCGCTCGAATAATTTCAGGATGATAAATTCTACCAGGGCAGATAACAAATTGTTTTATGGTAAACTTTTCATGGACAGCGATATCAAAATACGCGGTGATATGGCCAAGCCGGTTGTTGATGCTACGCTTACCGTTAACGATAAAACCGACATGACCTTTGTATTGCCAACCAGCGACCCGGGTGTTGAAGACCGTAAGGGTGTAGTTGAGTTTTATGATGCAAGCGCACCAAAAATGGATTCCATATTAATGGCCCGCCAGTTAGATTCGCTAAAGCAATCGGAATTAACAGGGCTTGATGTAAACGCTACTGTTAATATTGACAAAAACGCCAACTTTACCATTGTGGTTGATGAGCGCAACGGTGATGTAGTTCATCTGAAAGGTGAAGCGCACCTAAGCGGAGGTATCGACCCAAGCGGTAAAACCAGCTTAACCGGTACTTATGTGGTTAGCAGCGGTTCATACAACCTGTCATATGCCACGGTATCGCGTAAGTTTAACTTTAAACCGGGCAGTACCATCACCTGGACAGGTGACCCAACCAGTGCTAACATTGACCTGACCGCTATCTACGTGGCTAACGTCCCACCTATCGATCTGGTAGCTAACCAACTATCAGACGAGAACCCCACTCAGTACAAGCAAAAACTACCGTTTAACGTAAACCTTAATTTGAAGGATGAGTTGATGAAACCAAACATCAGCTTTGATATTACCCTTCCGGATAGTAACTACAACGTATCTTCTGATGTAACAACCAGGGTTGGTACCCGCCTGGCGCAAATTAGGCAAGACCCTAACGAGTTGAATAAACAGGTGCTGGGTGTATTGGTACTTGGCCATTTTATTGGTGATAACCCATTACAAAGTCAGGGTGGAAGCGCAGGCGTTGAAGGTGCTATCCGTAGTAGCGTAAGCAGCTTACTATCCGACCAATTGAATAGCCTTGCAGGCGGCCTGATATCCGGCGTTGATTTAAACTTCGGTTTAACCTCCGGGCAGGATTATTCGTCCGGCACGGCCACGAACCGTACAGACCTGAACGTTGGGCTATCCAAACGTTTCCTTAACGACAGGCTAACAGTATCGGTAGGCAATAATTTTAACCTGGAAGGTGCCCAGCAGGGGCAAAAAACATCTAACATAGCGGGTAACGTATCTGTAAATTATAAGTTGAGCAAAGACGGGCGTTACACCCTGCGTGCTTACCGTAAAGATGAGTTTGTGGTAATACAGGGACAGATCATTGAAACAGGTGTTGGTTTCTCACTTACGGTAGATTATAACCGTTTCCGCGAAATCTTCCGTAAACGTACCGAGCAGGAAAAAGCGATGCGCCGCAAATATAAAGAGGAACAAAAGATAAAAGACGAACAGGAAAAGGCATCACAGCAAAAAGACAAAGAGGACAGAACTAAGACCCAGACCACAACCTTATGATAAAACGTATAATATATTTGCTATCACTGGCTGTAATACTAAACGCTTGTAGTACCACCAAATACGTACCCGAGGGTGAAAAACTATATACCGGCGGTACAGTTAAGGTTGAAGATAAAGCTATATCAGGCGGGGATGCTAAAGACCTAAGTAACGAAATGAAGGCATTAATACGCCCTAAGCCAAATTCATCGTTATTGGGGATGCGAATAAAGTTGTGGTTATATTACAAAACAAAAAACCGCCATGGTTTTATACAAAAGTTTTTAAGCAAATATGGCGAACCACCAGTATATGTAAGTCAGGTAGATTTGGCTAAGAACAGCGAAATTATGACAAACCGCCTGCAGAACGAAAGCTACTTTCAAGCTGCAGTAAGCGGTGACACCGTTGGTAAAAAGAAAACCGCCAAAGCTATATTTACCGCGTTGCCCGGCCCTTCATACACCATACGCAATGTTACTTTCCCAAGTGCTACAGATAACAGTTTGGATACCGCCATTAAAGGTACTACGGCTGGTACTCTTTTAAAACCCGGCGATAAGTACAACCTTGATGTTATTAAATCTGAAAGGATACGTATTGATGCCAGGTTAAAGGAAGAAGGCTTTTTTTATTTTGCGCCCGAACAATTAATAGTTAGGGTTGATAGTACCGTGGATAAGCATAAAGTAGACCTGGTTGTAAAAATTAAGGAGACCACCCCCGAAGAGGCACGCGAGATATATACGATAAGGAACATTTATGTTTATCCAAATTACTCGTTAAGGGATACTTCGTTAAAATTAGACCAAGCCCAGGCATACCGCTGGTATAATATTATTGACCCACGTAAAACCGCACGGCCATACCTTTTTGCTAATACGGTATTATTACACCCTAACGATGTGTATAGCCGCACAATTCATAACAACTCGCTAAACAGGTTTGTTAATCTGGGGCCATACCGCTATGTAAAAAACAGGTTTGAAGACGTAACACCCGATTCGCCAAAGTTAGACGTATACTACTTTCTAACACCCTACAAACGCAAATCGTTACAGGCAGAGATTATAGGCCGTACTACCTCCGCTAACTACACCGGCACACAAATAAATTTAAGCTGGCGAAACCGCAATGCATTTAAAGGCGGCGAGTTGTTAACCGTTACCCTTTTTGGTAGTACCGATGTGCAGATTGGGGGCCAAAATAATGGCTTTAATGTTTACCAGTATGGCGTACAAACCAGCCTTTCGTGGCCGCGCTTAATTCCGTTCAACATCAAATCATCAAATGCATATATACCACGTACTGTAGTTACATTGGGCTATACCTCGGTTGTTAGGCAAAAACTGTATTCGCTTAACTCCTTTACCGGATCATTTGGTTACCAGTTTAAAACAGACGTGCATAAATTGCACGAACTAAATATATTGGAGGCAACATTTGTAAAACCAAGAAATATAGATAGCCTTTATAGGGATAGTATCAATAATCCCAACAATCGTAACCCATCGCTTAAACACGTTATCGATCCTCAATTCACGTTGGGCCCAAGCTATGCCTATACATTTGATAACACTACCGAAGATTACCGCACTAACAGCATTTATTTCCGCGGGAAGCTGAGTTTATCAAACAATTTATATGGTATTATAAGTGGTGCCGACACGCTTGGCGGCAAGCCAAAAAAGTTGTTTGGCACCATATTTAACCAGTACGTTAAGGCCGAAAGTGAGATAAGGTTTTTCCATAAATTGAGCACCAGCAGTAAAATTGCTACCAGGTTTCTTGTGGGCGTTGGCTTACCTTATGGCAACTCTACCATTTTACCATATAACCAGCAATTTTTTATTGGCGGCCCTAACAGTTTAAGGGGCTTTAGGCCAAGGTCTATTGGGCCAGGCACGGTTGACCCTACCCCGCTTGGCGGCAACAGCTTTATTGCAGACCAAAGCGGCGACATAAAACTGGAGGCTAATATAGAATATCGCCAAAAGCTATTCAGTATTGTATACGGCGCTTTATTTGCCGATGCAGGTAATATATGGAATGCTAAACCCCATCAGCCCGGCGGAACATTTGGCCCCAAATTTTTAACTCAACTGGCCGTTGATGCCGGCTTTGGTTTAAGGTTTGATGCCACAATACTGGTATTACGTACCGATTTGGGTTTCCCGCTTGTTAGGCCCTATACCCCTGCTGGTGGATCGCGTACAATAAGCCCAAGCTTTAAAAACAGTATCTTAAATATTGCCATAGGATATCCGTTTTAAGCAAATAGTGAAATGTTGATTAGTGCGTTTGTGATTGGTATATTGCCGAACCTTAACCTGCCAATAACTAATGGTAGCAATTAAATTTAATGACCAAAAGAACCGTTTCCGTTCCGCTAAATATTATCGACTTGCATGGCGATGGCTTTCATCCAGTGCTGGATATTGTGGTATTTAATAAGCCCTTTAAAGTGGTGCTGGATACCGGCGCTTCACGTACCGCGTTTGATCACGAGCTTTTGGTACAAGCTAATGAGGAAGCGGCTATTATCGCCAGCGAACGGCTGTCAACCGGGCTGGGCACCAATACCATGGAATCATCCACAGCTATTATCGAAAACATTTGGATAGGTGATCTGCTCCTCCCCGAAATGGAAGTGGCCGTGCTTAACCTATCTACCATCAATGTAGCCTATCGCGAAATGGGGCACCCCGAGGTGTTGGGTGTTTTAGGCAGCGATATACTGATGAAGTACAATGCCGTGGTAGATTTTGGGAAGAAACGGTTATTGCTGAAGTAAACCTTGCGAATATAACTCTATACCACTTCTCTTTTTATAATTTGATTGCAGAGGCGTAAACAGCTTAAGTTAGTTATCATAAAAAATATGAGCACCACCACCAATGCCGGCAACGGGAGAAATTTTAATGAGTTATAATAATTATCGTCCGTATTACGGCTACCTGCTAAATAAAAAAAATGAGGTAAATAAAAAATGCTGTTTAGCAGCATAGCCGGCAAATACGTTTGCCCTATAAGATGCGCCTTTAATAACGACTTTCTGCCCTTATCTACTTTTATCTTTTTAGTGACGGCTATAAAAGTGTAGATGAGCGGCGAAAAAGCCAGTATAGCTATTGAAGTTATAAAAATTTTATGTACCAGTTTAGTATCGGGCATCACAAAACTCAGGCCTACACATATTGCGGTAAAAACCAATAATGACCAGGTTAGGTACCCCGCAAAAATGGTTTTAAACGTTTTGCCCATAAGCTTACGGTATATTTTCTCCTGCCCGGTAGCTAATTCCTCAATACCAACATAACCGTTAAAATGATCATCAACTACGTTTTGAAAAACTATTTCGATGCGTCTGGTATCCCCTTCTTTACGTTTAACCTCAATGCCCGTAACAATGTGGTCAAATATCTCATTATATATTTCCTGGTATTTGATATCGTATATCTTCATACGGTCAGTTACCCATTGTAGTTCTTCTGGCGATAGTATCATTTGGCTATAGCTGCATTTTTAAATTCACTCCTATACAATTTATATAAAGCCACGTTGTAAATAACGCCAAACAACAGCAATACAGTAGCGCTGTAATGATTTGTATTTTGCCATACTTTATAAAATGGGGTGTATACCCAAATCGTAAGTATTACAAAAATACGTAATGGCATGCCGGCCAATGTTTCAAACAATCTGTCTTTGGCCGACTTTTTAATGGTACCTAAAATATACCCCATGTTGTATAACCGCATCAAATAAATAACACCCGGAACAAAAATTATCAAAGCAAACATTACAGCAAATATGCATTCGGTAATAAACGCGCCAAACCTCATTTGCGATAAAAGATAATATGCAGCTAACGCGAAACCCGCTGTATATAATAAAGACGGAGCCTTAAAGCAGCCTACAAAATAGTCGGCAAACTTGCGAAGGCAATCTTTAACCAATGCGTTTTTACTGGTTCTTTCGGCTTTGAGTAAATTTTTAGCGCTGCCAAAATCACCGTTAATGATGTTATTTACAGCATCCTCGAACGAAATATTTTCCGGTTGATGTTCAATTGCTGATAAGATATGGTCGTAGATCTCTTCGTAAGTTTCCCGGTAGTTTAAAGTTTTATGCAGATAGCCCTGCAATACCTTTAGCTGTTGCTCGGTAGGTTTCATTTAGTCGCCGGTTTAAGGTTTAACAATGTTTGTAGTTGATCAATAAACGCCTGGGCCTCGGTTAATTTGCTGGTTACCTCTTTTCCTCCCTGTTCGGTAAGGCGGTAATATTTGCGTACACGATTATCAACCACCTGAGTAAATGTCTCCAAGAAACCATCTGCCTCCAGTTTATGCAAAGCGGGGTATAAGGCCCCTTCGGTAAGCATCATCCCGCCTTCTGATACTTCTTTTACCTTTTGGGTTATTTCGTACCCATACATCTGGTCGTTATCCTCCAGTAGTTTTAAAATGATGGTTTGCAGGCTACCTTTTAGTAATGGATTAGTGCTCATGACTCAAATATATAAATAATTTATATACATAAGGAAATTATGTATATAAATTTAAAAGTAAGTTTTAATACGATTGGTCATGGGTGAGCCAGTCCAATCATCTACGTGGGCAAATCCTTCGGCAAGCCCTCGGATAACATCATAAAAAAAGCCCTGCTTTTCAGCAGGGCTTTATATATCGGCACAAATACGCTTAGGTATCTATACGTGCGTAACGTGCATTTTTCTCAATAAATTCGCGGCGTGGGGCAACTTCATCACCCATCAGCATAGAGAAGGTATGATCGCATTCGGCAGCGTTTTCAATGGTCACCTTTTTAAGAGTACGGTGAGCTGGGTTCATGGTTGTATCCCATAACTGCTCGGCATTCATCTCACCTAAACCTTTATAACGCTGTACGTGTACGCTATCCTCTTTACCTCCACCTTTCAGGCGTTGTATAGCAACATCACGCTGCTCGTCTGTCCAGCAGTATTCAAACTCTTTACCTTTTTTAACCTGGTATAACGGTGGCGATGCAATGTACACATATCCAAACTCAACCAGTTCTTTCATATAACGGAAGAAGAAAGTTAAGATCAAGGTTGTAATGTGCGAACCATCCACGTCCGCATCCGTCATGATCACAATTTTGTGATAACGTAGTTTGGTTATGTTCAGTTCCTTCGCATCTTCCGGCGTGCCGATGCTAACACCAAGGCCGGTGAACATGTTCTTTATCTCTTCGTTCTCGTAAATTTTATGCTCCATGGCTTTCTCCACATTCAGGATCTTACCTCTTAAAGGTAATATCGCCTGAAATTCGCGGTTACGGCCCTGTTTAGCGGTACCACCCGCCGAATCGCCCTCTACGAGGTATAGTTCGCATAAAGTTGGGTCGCTGTTAGCACAATCAGACAGTTTACCCGGCAAGCCAGATCCACTCATTACACTTTTACGCTGCACCATTTCGCGTGCTTTACGGGCAGCTGCGCGGGCTGTAGCGGCAAGTATAACCTTCTGCACTATCATTTTAGCTTCCCTTGGATTTTCTTCCAGGTAGTTGCCTAAAATTTCGCCTACCGCAACGTTAACGGCACCACTCACCTCGCTGTTACCCAGTTTGGTTTTGGTTTGCCCTTCAAATTGCGGCTCCTGTACCTTTACCGAAATTACAGCGGTTAACCCCTCACGGAAGTCATCACCGGTAATTTCAATTTTCATGTTTTTCAACAAGCCCGATTTATCAGCATAAGCCTTAAGTGTACGTGTTAAACCCATCCTGAAACCGGCTACGTGTGTACCACCCTCAATAGTATTGATATTGTTTACATACGAGTGTACATTTTCGGTATAAGTATCGTTATACTGAAAAGCCAGTTCAACCGGGATACCTTGCTTAACCCCCTCCAGGTAAATTGGGTCGGGGATGATTGCCACACGGGTACCATCTAAATATTTAACAAACTCCCTTAGTCCACCTTCAGAGAAAAACTCTTCCATAATGACAGAACCATCGTCATTAGTTTCGCGTTCGTCTGTTAACGTTAGGCGGATACCTTTATTTAAGAAAGCCAGCTCGCGTAAGCGGGTAGCTAATGTTTCAAATTTATATTCGGTAGTTAATGTAAATATTTCCGGGTCGGGCTGAAAAGTTTGTGTAGTACCGGTGCGGTCTGACACGCCAATTTCCTTTACCTCAAATAAAGGTTTTCCCTGAGAATATTCCTGGGTAAATATTTTGCCATCGCGCTCAACAACGGTTTTCATATGGTTTGACAGCGCATTAACGCAACTTACCCCCACACCATGCAAACCACCCGATACTTTATAAGTATCCTTGTCAAACTTACCGCCGGCATGTAAAACGGTCATTACAATTTGCAATGCCGATACTTTCTCTTTTGTAGTGATACCTGTTGGGATGCCACGGCCGTTATCTACAACTGTAATGGAATTACCTTTATGAATAGTAACATTGATAGTATCACAATACCCGGCAAGCGCCTCATCTATTGAGTTATCAACTACCTCGTAAACCAAGTGGTGAAGGCCTTTTACGCCTGTATCACCAATGTACATGGAAGGTCTTTTACGTACAGCTTCTAAACCTTCTAAAACCTGTATATTATCCGCTGAATAATTTGATTTATCCTGATTTTTTTCGCTCATATTTGATTAATACAATAACCTTTCTCCAAGTGGAGTTCTATACACAAAAATACGATTTTTGCTTCATATTACGTTGAATATTGTGCAACATTAGTGCGATTGTGGATAAATATGACTAATAATAAACATGTTAATTAATGGTTAGGAAACTTGTGATGAAAGATTATATTTGTCAAAATTTTTTTTAAGATAAACAGAATGAAAATCAAGGCCTCAATTGTTACAAAATCAGTATTAGCATTATTAATTGCTGCAGGTGTATCTGCTTGTAACCAAAATAAAACAGATAGCAAACCAGCTGCTGCAACTACTGCAGGTACCGGTGCTACAACCCCTGAAATTGTTTACATAAACCAGGATTCGTTAGTATCTAAATACGATTACATTAAGGACATGAATAAACGCCTTGATGATAAAGGTAAGGCTGCACAAACTGATGTTGCATCACGCCAGCAAGCTATTCAACGTGAAATTGCAGAATATCAAAAAGCTGCCCCTACCATGCCTGCCGATCAACGCCAGGCTACTGAGCAACGCCTGCAACGTAAGGGACAAGAGTTTCAGCAATACCAGCAAAATGCAGGTGCGCAGGTTCAAAATGATCAACTAAGCGAGCAAACTAAGCTTTACGATAAATTGGTAGATTTTACTAAAGCTTATGCTAAAGAAAAAGGTTATAAAATGGTATTAACTACTCAAAAAGGTAACACTAACGTTTTATTTGCAGACCCAAGTCTTGATGTAACTGCTGATGTTGTAAAAAGATTAAACGAAGCTTATGCTAAAGACAAAAAATAATGAAAATGTGCAGATATGCTAATATGCAGATGTGCAGGTTGTAAATAAAAATCAATGAAAACCCCAGCTTTTTAGTTGGGGTTTTTTAATTTAGACTGATATGGAAGATAAAGGCAACGAAAAATTTATGCAGATGGCTATTGACCTGTCTGAATATAATGTAAAACAGGCGCAGGGTGGCCCTTTTGGTGCGGTAATCGTAAAGGATGGTATGGTTGTGGCACGCAGCGCAAACAAAGTTGTTACGCAAAACGACCCTACCGCGCATGCCGAAGTATCTGTTATACGTTTGGCCTGCCAGGAGCTGGGTACTTATGATTTAGAAGGCTGTGAGATATATACCAGTTGCGAGCCCTGCCCCATGTGCCTTGGTGCAATATATTGGGCACGTATTAGCAAAATATATTATGCCAATACAAAGAAGGATGCCGCCGACATTGGCTTTGACGATCATTTTATTTATGATGAACTGATACAACCAATGGAAAAACGCAAACTCCCTTTCGTACAACTAATGCGGACCGAAGCCTTTGCTGTGTTTAAACAGTGGGAGATATCAGAAAGTAAAACAGATTATTGATATAAAAGGCGCCATTGCGAGCGATAGCGTGGCAATCTCTTTAAGCTATTCGTTTATGCTACACGCGAGGATACCTGTTGCGCCAAAGCCTATCGGCCGATTTCATTATCCATAACAGTTTTTTATAATATTCCATTCCGGAATATAACTCCCAATTACTTTGCACATTGGGTAAGGGAACCCTTATATATTTTGTTTCTCTTTCAACAATTCATTAACAATTGCTAATCAGATATATAATGTGTAAATTTATTATACCAATAAGCCTAAGTGATAATATTTCAGAGTAGTTAGAATCTTAGGTGTTTTATCTCACATTTAAACTTAATCATATGAAAAAGATTTTCATTTATGCAACTTTATTAAGTTGCTTGATTTTAGGATGTAAGAAAAAAGAAAAGCCATCTCAGCCAAGCCAGGCAGGTGCATATGAACTCGAAAAACAAGTGCTTAGTCGCGGGGGCAAAGACTCTACGATTAAAAGAACTCAAATCAAAATTTATACAGATAACCACTATATGTATGCCAGTATAGTACCCGATTCATCTGTTGGGTTTGGTGTTGGCACTTATACACTTGACTCTAACAAAATTACGGAACGCAGCATTTATAGCAGCAGAGCGCTTGACTCATCTATAACCAGTAACCTTGAAATTAAAACAAAAGCTGATGGCTATACCCAAATCATTCCAGACTATGCCACAGTACAGGGTGTAAAATATGTTTTGACAGAAGACTATAAAAAATTCCCACCGGCCGATACCTCTGTACTTGATGGTTTGTGGAAATTGGAGAAAGCCTATACAATAAAAGGAAAGGACACTATACCAACCGATGTAAAACAGTATAAAATATTCTGGGGAGGACATTTTACCTTCATACACAGGCTGCCGCGAAATCCGGAAAAAACAAAATTCAAAAATGGTTTTGGCACCGGCACATTTACTTTTAAGGATGACATGCTCAGGGAAGAAGAGGTAACATCAAATTACGCTCTTCTTCGTGGCCATAAGTTTGCTATTAAGATTAAATTAAATGGCAGGGACGAATATACACAGGTAATTAACAGTGCTACGAATGGCCAATCTGTAGAAATATACAGGCGGGTTAAATAAGCATAATAATTAGAGCCACAAACAATCCTGCAGATCTGTAAGCATATGGAAAAGTAGCCCTACCGCTACTATCCTGGTTTTTGGAAAAAGCAACAGAACTAAATATACACTTATAGCATAATACGAATGTAATGGGTGAAAGCCGATACTACAGCGGTTTGGATCGAAAATAGGCCGGGCCAGCAAATGATCGGCATCAACTGCAATTGTAGCAACCATAATTAACCAGGCCTTTTTCCACCTATCCCTAAAAAACAGATATGCCAGTAAGCCCGGAGCTATAAAATGCAGCCCGTAATGCAATATGGGGCGCAGTGCATGCAAAAAATGAAAATTTTGCATCAGTAAAATTAAACTACATTTTACTGATGCCAGCAGTGCTTTATCCAATCAGCGATTTTATTAGCTCTTCCAGATCTTTTAAATAAAGCATATTTGGGCCATCGCTAAGGGCGTGGTCAGGATCTGGGTGGGTTTCTATAAAGTAACCGCTTACGCCAAACGCCCTTGCAGCGTGGGCCATGTTAGGTACAAACTTCCTGTCGCCACCGGTCTTGCCACCTGCACCGCCCGGGCGCTGTACCGAGTGGGTACAATCCATACACACCGGGTATCCAAATTCTTTCATATCATAAATATTCCTGAAATCGACCACCAGGTTATTATACCCAAATGAGTTTCCACGTTCGGTAAGGATAATTTGCTCGTTACCTGATTCCATTACTTTTTGTGCCGGGTAAAACATATCCTGGCCAGATAAAAACTGCGCTTTTTTGATATTTACAATTTTGCCGGTTTCTGCAGCGGCAACCAGCAGGTCGGTTTGGCGGCAAAGAAAAGCTGGTATTTGTAATATATCAACCACTTCTGCGCATGCTGCAGCCTGGAAAGGTTCGTGAATATCTGTTGTAACCGGCAAGCCAAATTTTTCTTTTACATTGTTAAGCATCTCCATACCCTTTGTTAAGCCCGGGCCGCGGTATGCATGCACGCTGGTACGGTTT
The DNA here is from genome assembly GCF_028288105.1 of Mucilaginibacter sp. GTDB lineage: Bacteria > Bacteroidota > Bacteroidia > Sphingobacteriales > Sphingobacteriaceae > Mucilaginibacter. The sequence goes on from NZ_JAQBOI010000250.1 coordinate 12,149, forward strand.
GCCTTATCAAATGATGATTTAAATACAACCGTTATAGGGTATTTACTTCCAATTTCGGCAACCTTTTCGGCCACGGTATACAAAAGCTCCTGGTTCTCCATTACACAGGGGCCAACAATAAAAAAAGGTTTCTCGGTAATATCTTTATACAGTGCCATTGTCTTCTATTTTTTTACGTGCAAGTTCCAGGTCGGCGGGGGTATCTATACCCTTTTCAATGCCTTTCACTTCAATCATTTTAATTTTATAGCCGTTTTCTATCGCTCTTAACTGCTCCAGCTTTTCGATGCTTTCTAAAAACGAAACCGGCATGGTAATAAATTCTTGTAAGAACGAAGCCTTATAAGCATAAACGCCCATATGCTTTTTATAAACTGATACATCTTCCACCTCCCTATCCCTTGAAAAAGGAATGGCAAACCTTGAAAAGTATACAGCGTTGTTATTTATATCTGTTATAACTTTAACCAGGTTGGGGTTATTTAGTTCTTCTATGGTTGCAACCGGGGCGCAAACGCTGGCCATTACAGCATCGCTTTGCTGTAGGGCCGTTATTAACCTGTCTATGATACCTGCATCAAAAAATGGCTCGTCGCCCTGTACGTTAACAACAAGGTCGCACTCTATCTTTTCGACAACCTCTGCAATACGGTCGGTACCGCTGGGATGATCCTCGCGGGTCATTATTACATTTGGGGTAAATTGCCTGCAAACGTTAAATACCTCATCGCTATCAGCAGCTATCCAAATTTCGTGATGCAGGGTTGCCTTTAGGCAGGCTTCGTAAACTCTTTGTATTACGGGTTTGCCTCCCAGATCAAGTAGTACCTTTCGTGGCAAACGGGTAGATTTTAACCGGGCTGGTATAACAATGATCGCTTTCATTATTTAAGCCTGGTTAAATATCTGGTAAACGCCCGTAAGAATGTTATCATCATTATGCACCAACAGTGTGGTTATCTTACATTCCATCATTAACGCCTCTGCATCATATACCAGTTCATGCTCGTTAATGATTTTAGGGTTGGTATTCATCAGATCGGTAATAGGCAGGTGATGAATATCGTTATACTTAACCAGGCCACGGCGCAGGTCGCCATCTGTTATTACACCGACTACATTTGCCGGTGTGCCCACTATTACCATCCCCAGCTTACCTTCAGACATTTGCAGTACCAATTGCGTAAACGTTGCTGTGGTATCAATAAACGGGAGTTTATCTGTACGCATCAGATCTTTAACCCTAACCAGCAATTTACGGCCAAGCCTGCCGCCCGGATGAAACCTTGCAAAATCGGCCGGACTAAAATCTCTCGCTGTCATTAAAGCTACCGCAAGCGCATCACCCATAACTAAAGTAGCGGTAGTTGACGATGTTGGTGCTAATTCTAATGGGCAGGCTTCTTGTTTTACACAAACATTTAAATGGTAGGTTGCATTTTTTGCCAGTGTAGAATTAGGATTACCGGTAATGGCTATGAATATATTTTTATTGTATTGCAGATAAGGGACAATTTTCAGCACTTCCTCGGTTTCGCCGGAATAGGATACCAGTATCACAACATCATCCTGACTTATCATACCCAAATCGCCATGAAAGGCTTCGGCGGGGTGCATAAAGAAACTTGGTGTGCCGGTGCTGGTAAACGTAGCAGATATTTTTTTGCTGATATGGCCTGACTTACCCATGCCACACACCACTAATTTACCAGCGGAATTAAGGATAGCATCAACGGTCTGGCTAAATTGCTCGTCAATCATCGAAGCAACATACTGCAACGACTCTATTTCTATATCAAATACTTTTTGGGCAATACTCTTCATAAGCTGCAGAAGCTCGGGATATTTTTGTATTGCAATTATACTCAATAAAATCAGATAAGCTAAATGATAGCTTAGCAATCGAACAGGATGATGGTGTTAATCTTGCAGCACCCTTAACTTAGGGGTATCTATCTGCACTCCTTCTGACCGCTCATTATCAAGGCCTTCAAACTTCGAATTTTTGCTGATAAACTCAGGAACTATATCTTTCATTTTATTTACCATTGCAAACTCATCGTTTTGCTTGTTTAATAAGATAAGCTCATCAATATCATCGGCAACTTGTTTATATGAATAAGATATAACCTTTGATATTTTTATTTTCTCGTGGTGTGTTGGCATTGTGCTCTCACCCTGGTTAAGCAGCTCTTCGTATAATTTCTCGCCCGGGCGCAAACCTGAATAAATAATTTTTATATCACGATCTGGTTGTAAACCGGCAAGTTTTATCATTTTAAGGGCAAGGTCAACAATTTTAACAGGCTCGCCCATGTCAAAAATAAATATTTCGCCACCTGTGCCCATTGTTCCGGCTTCCAATACAAGATGTACAGCCTCGGGTATGGTCATAAAGTAACGGGTAATCTCGGGATGGGTTACTGTAATTGGGCCGCCTTTTTGTATCTGTGCCCTAAAACGTGGTATAACCGAACCATTTGAGCCTAATACATTACCAAAGCGTGTAGTGATAAAGCAGGTGCCCTTATTGGCCGGACTATCTTTAAGCGATTGAATATAGATCTCGGCAATACGCTTAGTAGTACCCATAATATTTGAAGGGTTAACAGCCTTATCGGTAGATACCATTACAAACTTTCTAATTCCAAAAGCAAGAGAAAGATCGGCAATATTTTTGGTGCCCAGTACATTAGCTCTTACCGCTTCTGATGGGTTTTCTTCCATCATTGGCACGTGTTTATAAGCAGCAGCATGGTAAACCACTTCTGGTTCATAATCAGAAAACAGTTGATGCATACGGCTGTAATTCCTGATATCGCCAATAAATATTTTTATTGGAACCTCTGCAAATTTCTCTTCTACCTCAAGGCGGATGTCATGTAGTGGTGATTCGGCCTGATCGCAAAGAATAACCATTGCCGGGTTATATTGCAACACTTGCTGTACTATTTCTGACCCAATAGAACCGGCAGCACCTGTAATTAATACACGCTTACCCTGCAGGTCTTCAGATATGCGCGTGGTATCTATCTGTATAGTTTTACGCTGTAGCAAATCTTCAATTTTCAGATCTTTTATTTGCTGCATGTTAAGCTTACCATATATCCATTGGTCAGACGGCGGCACTGTAAGTACCTGGATACCTAATGCAAGGCATGTTTCAAGCGCTGTTTTTTTAGATTGCTCATCAAGGTGGTGGTTCATGATAATCATTTTATCAATAGCACGCTTCTCTTTCAGCTTAGCAAGTTTATTAATATCGTAAACTCTAACCTGCTGTATTTCTTTATTGATCTTACTTGTATCAGCATCTACAAAACCGGCAATAACAAAGTTGGTTTTGGCACTTGCCTCTAAAGCTTGTTTAACCAATACAGCACTGGTATCTGACCCATATATAAGTACTACGGTTTTTTTAGAGCTTGAATAATTATTGAGGTAATTAAAAGCGCTTTTTACAGCACTTCTGAGTAAAATAAGTAATGTACTTGATACTGAAAAATTTACCAGTAATACCAGATCAACCGTAGTGTTGTTGAGCTTTAAAAAAGGTTGAACCCATAGTGTTATAACCGCCAGGTAAATTATACTGCTTATAAATACCGACCCAAAAATACGCAGAACGTCCCTTGTGTTTGAGTACCTGATAAGCCCTATATGAATACGCATCAAGTACATTACTATTACAGCAATCATACAGTATAAACCTGTATAAACAAAAAAGTAGCCTCTTAATATATTGGTAAATTCGAACCGGTGAACAATAAAATAGGATGATGCAAATGACCAGGTAACAATAACAAAGTCTAACAACATTATTATCCATCTGGGCACAACCTTACTAAAAAGTAGATATTTTTTCATAGGTGTATTATATTGCAGATAATTGTGTAAAGTTAATATTTAAACCTAACCATAGTTATCTGTATATGTTTGACTTTAACTATTAATTGTTAATAGCCATCAATAGCCTTTTTAATAGTTAAATTATTGATAATAAGATCAGCATTAGATAAACTAATAACTGTACTTAATTGGTTCATATTAATCAATGTGCTTTCAGAACTATGAACCAATGTAACAACACAACCGGGGGAAATTTGTTGTTAACAGCGGCAAATATAATATTACAGTTTGAATAAATGAAATAATGTATTGATAGTTAACAATAACGAAATAATGTATTGATATTAATAATCCTAAGCTAACACCATTGTATTTATTTAAATACTTTCATTAAGCGGGGCTTAAAAATCAAGTATACAAGCATTAAAGGAAGCAGCACGATTATAAAAACTTCGAGCTGTGAAAAACGTGTATTTAGAATAACAAAAGCAATTACCAGTATCTGAATGAATGCATAACCGGCTGCAATAACTAAATGAGAAACTTTATGCTCGTTTGCCAGTAACTGATAAAAGTGCAGCCTGTGTGCTTTGAATATATTTTGTTTTAAAATTAACCGGTGTGCAATAGTAAGCACAGAATCGACCCCGTACACAGCCAGAAAAAGTATATAAGACCAGTTGTGATTTATAAATATTAGCTGGAACAGTAAAAAAACAATCCAAAAGGCAATGGTAATACTTCCTACATCACCTGCAAAACATTTCGCCTCTTTCCTGAAATTATAAAATAAAAACACAATACATGCCAGCATCGGGAACCATATCAGATCTGGATGAATAAAATTCACACTATATAAATTTACGTATTGTAAGCCGGCCAGTACAATCAAGGTATAGCACCCCGTTATACCGTTAATGCCATCCATAAAATTATATACATTTATTACACCTATAGCAATTATATACAGCGTAATAAACAAGTAGAAAGGCAGCTTGAAAACATCTAAGAATATAAACATGAGGGTTACAGCCACAATGTGTATTATAATTCTTATTTTATTTGAAAGCGTAATCCTGTCATCAATAAAACTAATAGTGCCAATAAGTAATCCCCCTAAAGCAGGTAGCCAATAAGCAGGATATAATACAATAATTAGTAAGTTAACAAGTGGAAAAAGTATTCCGCCCCCTCTAATTGTTATATCAGCATGCGAACTGCGTTCATTGGGGTGATCAATAATGTTATAATGATCTGCAATGCGGAAATAAAACAGCATTGCAACCCATAAGCATATAAATAAAATAAGGTAGGTCATGGGTGTAATTATATTTGTGATTTATAATTAAAGCTCTTTATAGTTTCTATAAGCCCATCTTGCGTACTAACCGGTAAGCTTTCTACATGCATTGCGGCTTTAAGCTTTTGGTTTGATACAACATAGTTTTCTGTAAGCTTCTTTAATCTTTCTGAATTTATTGGTAAACTTAGTTTATCGCCAATTTTCGAAATTGCTATTAACAAGCCCTGGCTTAAATAAAGTAGTTTAGGCTTACGATTTAATGTACCCGAAATAATTTTAACAACTTCAACCGTTGATAAGCTGTCATCATCGGCTATATTGTATATCCCCGATGGTATTGAGCTATCGGTTATCAGCCTGTTTATAATAAACTTTAAATTATCTATAAATAAGAAAGACCTTCGGTTTACAAATGCAGCCAACGGATAAGGTATCCCCTTACTTACAAATTTATATAGTAAATTAAGGTTGCCTTTATTACCCGGCCCATGTATCATACATGGCCTAAGGATGTATAATTTTTTATTTGATGGCAATGTTTGTGCTAACAGGTATTGCTCGGCCCTAAGCTTTGATTGCCCATAAGGCGTTTTAGGGTTTGGCTCTGCTTCTTCATCAAGCACATTGGTAACAGTATCTGCAGCGGCTTTAACGCTACTAAAATATATAAACGTTGTGGCCTGGCTGTTTAAAAACTCATCAAATAACTTAATAGTGAGGCCGGTGTTAACCGTAAAATATTCTTCCGGCTCTGAGGTATTTTGCAGATCGTGCGCTTTTCCGGCCAGGTGGATATAGGCGTCAAGCTGAAGGTTTCTCACCTCATTAACATTGCTCCATGCTATCTGGTTCTCAGAATCATTTACTGTTCTTGATAAATGATATATAGTGTGGCCCAAAGTGGTTAAATATCCACTAAGATTGCCTCCTACAAAACCTGTTGAACCCGATATTAAAATATTGCTCATTATAAATAAGATAGTATAGACTCGGCCATCTTTTTATTTATATTCTCTCTTGTAAAGTTTTGCAGAAAATTTTGCCTAAAGCCTGTAGTGTATGTATAGTTTTTTAGCTGCTTAACCATATCATCTGCGTCGCCGGGTAAAAAAAGTATACAGTTTGGAATATTATCGGCAATAAACTGATTGGCAAAACCTGCCACCCCTGCAATTATTGGTTTATCATAAGCACCCAATTCAAATATTTTTGAAGGTAACACTTTTTTAAATGCCTCATAATCATTCAGGTGCAAAAATAAGAAATCTGATTGATCATAAATAGCTAATAATTCTTTTCGGGATACCGGGCCCCTTAACTCTACATTTGTTACGCCCGCTTCTGTTAAACCATCTACCAGCTTTTGCTTTACACCACCATCACCAATCACCAGGAATTTATATTTATTGCCTAATGCTTTTGCCGCTTGTGGTATAATTTTATGTAAGCCCTGCCCCTCGCCCATATTACCCGCATAAGTAATTAAGTACTGGTCGTTATTGGCTGGTTGCGTAGCGCTCAAATTCATAAACTCAGGGTCGATACCATTAGAGAACGAACTGAATGTGGATCTGTTATATTTATCAAAATAGGATTTAAACCCTCCTGATATTAAATTTATATGGCTGGCGTAGTTAAACACCCTTTTTTCAATAACATTTAAAACAGGCAATACACCTGCTTTAAGAGCTTTACTTTTTAACACATCCTTCATGGTATCTGTAAAGATGTCGCGGATATCAAGATAAAGAGGAATGTTTTGCTTTTTGGCTATTGTGTATCCCAGATAGGCTGTAAATAAGCGTGAAGATGATGCAAATACTAGATCATATTTTTTGTCTTTTATGATCTTACGAGCTTCAAAAAAGTACGTTTTAAAAGAATTGATCTGATCTGTAAAACCACTTTTATGCGTTGGGATATGAATGCGATTTATGATCATATTATCGTGCTCCTCAAACGCGGGGGCACTGGTATCAAACGTTTTGTAACGATTAGGTAAGGTTGTTACTACATCAATTATGGCTTTACCCCGAACTTGTTTGGCTAATTCTTTAGCTAAAGGAGAGTTCCTGAAAGAACCGGCACATAGATCTGGTTCAAAATAAAAGCTTAGGTAAAGTATCCGTTTCATTAGTATTTATTGAAATATTATGCTGGTTTTCAGCTCGTTATTAAATTCTACCGATAGGTATTTGGCGGGCAAATATTTATTGTAACCATCAGCAAGTTCGTAGGTTAGTATTTCGAACTTGTTTACACCTGTAAACTGTATTGTAATAGTTTTGTTTAAAAGAACTTCGGTTTTAGATACCACATCTATTTCATACCCGGCATACAGGTGGAATATAGCCTTTGCGGGCAGGGGCTTTGATGCCGAAATAATATCTTTAATGGTTATAACATCAACGCCAAAAGTAAAACATCTGCTGTGATCTGCTGCAAATGTTTTTTTGTATCCGTTATGACTGGCACACAGCTCATGTGCAAGTTGTGTATGTATTTGCACCTGCGCACGCCTGCCTACCCTAAAACCTCCCCATACTTCTGATTGGTTTTTCCCGGACACTTCAACTGTATTATGCGCGTTGGTTGAACGTTCGTAACTTCTTTTTCCGCCTATCTGATACGTTGAAGTCCCGGCATCAACAAACACAGGTAAATTGTTACTGTATAAAACAAATGAGAGTGCATCTGAATGGCTGTGGCCCGGCTGATATGACGGCCCAACAGCTCCAACATCAATAACGCATTCGTATTTATCTGACTGGTATTTTCTATACCCCGAATCTTTTAAATTAAGCTGATTGTTTGCACTAATATTTAATTGTTGTGCAAAAGATTGCAACTGTGGGGTTGTAAACGTAATACCCGTTGCACTGTCATTAAAATGAGGTATATCGCCATTTTTAAAGCTTATCAATTGCAGCCACTTTAACATATCCGCAGCCTTTTGCTTAATAAACATTAAAAAGTCACCATCATTATTATTTACATTGGTATACCAATCGGCAAGTTCCAACACCCTAAAAAATATAATTTGATGGTACATTGGGCTTAGTTCAAAGTGTGCACCATCATCTAACACCTGTTCGTTCAGTTCCTTATAAAGTATTGCTTTGGCTGTTTCACACCAGGCATCCACATTAAAAAAATGGCCGCCCATAAATAGCGCGAAGGCATCTTCCAGCAAGTGATTGCCTAATAAATGATATTCAAGATTATCATTCAAGTAGGCTAATTGTGCATAAAGATCACGAATGATGTCTGCGTTTTTTAAGTCTGCGGCACTTATAAACCGGATAGTGTTCATTACCCTTAAAGCCACCGGGTAGGGTTCCAGCTTTAGCTTTCCACTTTTAAGCCAGCTGCCTATATCATTAAGTAACGCTTGCTTTTGCTGTGTAGTAATATCAGCCTGGTGCAGATAGTTAAAGTATTGAAGATTATAGTTCCACAGTTTTCCGTAGCCCTGGTAATCCCAATCAACAGCATCATTAAACGAATGCTGAAGATTTAAAAAGTTGAAAGTATTAGAAGGTTTAAGAAGGCCCGCCACCTGGTATTGTATATTGAAACGTAACGGATTGTAAACCGGCCCGGCTTTAAATTTATGTTCAAACCAGGAAAGGTTATGAACAGTTTTTAGCCGGTAATAAACCTGATAAACAATCTGTTTAAATTTCAAATACCTAACGGTACGGGCAAGTAATAAAATCTTCCTGATCACAGCTATGCTTACCTTTGTAAATTTAACAAGGCATCTACAATTCTTTGTGCTGTTTTACCATCCCATAATTCGGGTATTCCCCCTTTTTTCCATTCGCCTTTAAAAAGCTTCTCAAAAGCCGGCCCAATAGCTTTTGGGTTTGTACCTAACAGCTCATTTGTACCCATTGTTATGGTTTCGGGCCTTTCTGTGTTATCACGTAAGGTCATACAAGGCACCGCCATAACTGTTGTTTCTTCAGTAATACCTCCAGAATCAGTAACTACAGCTTTTGCATGCTGTACAAGGTAATTAAATTCCAGGTACCCTAAAGGCTCTATCATGTGTAGGTTTGGCGCGCTCACACCAGCATTAGCAAGCATTTTTGCTGTACGCGGATGAACCGGAAATACTAATGGTAACCCACGCGATGACTCTACTATAGCAGCCATTAGTTGTTGTAAACCTTCTTCCTCGTCAACATTTGCCGGGCGGTGAAGCGTCATTACAATATATTCTTGGGGCTGCAAGCTAAGTTGGTTCCAAACAGCGGGCTGCTTAAAATTAGGCATTTGCTTTAATAACGTATCTATCATGGTGTTACCCACAAAAAATATACGATCATCAGTTATTCCTGTTTTTCTTAAGTTATTATTCGCGGTATCTGATGTAGTAAAAAAGTAATCGGTAATTGCATCGGTAACCATACGGTTAATCTCTTCGGGCATTGTCCAATCGCCGCTGCGGATACCAGCTTCAACGTGGGCAACTTTAATGTTATTAAGCTTTTTAGCAGATATTGCGCAAGCCATTGTTGAAGTAACATCGCCCACAACCAGTACCAGATCTGGCCTTGTCTCCATTAGTACTTTTTCATAACGAACCATTATAGCTGCGGTTTGCTCGGCCTGTGTACCTCCACCTGCTTCCAGGTTTATATGTGGTTCAGGTATACCTAATTGTTCAAAAAAATCACCAGACATCTTTTTATCATAATGCTGACCGGTATGTATCAAACGGTAATTTATATCAAATCCTGCTTCATGTTTTTCTGTAATAGCGTTTATAATTGGCGCTATCTTCATGAAGTTGGGCCTTGCACCGGCTATAATATCAATATTCATATTTATTTATTTGTTTATTTTAAGATTTTGGTAGGTTTTAAGTTTTTGCATAATCTTACTATCGGTAGTAGGACTAAAGTTTTTCATACTGTACTTAAATTCTTTTATCCCGTCTGTACGGGCTTTAAGAGCGGGTGACATGCCATGCATAACACTCCCGTAATCACCCTCGGCAATTTTATACAAGCCATTGGTGTATAAAAAATTATTACGCATAAGCACTCCTTTAGGCAATTCGTCGCAATCGCTGCTCTGCAATACTTTTAAATCAAGCTGGCCTACAAATACATTATCGTTAACGGTTATATTATCTACAGTTTTATAAGTACACCCTGTGCCGCCTTTCATAAAAGTAATGCTGCTGGTAGGGCTGTCAAATACATTGTTACTTATAACATGCCCTGCGCCGCTCACCCTTACAGGCCATATGGTATTGGTAAACTTATTATTAATGATCTGGCATGAATCGCCAAGCCTTAATGAAACGCCCGAACGGCAATCAGTAAACGTATTGCCGGAAACAATAACCCCGCTTGATTTACAGCTTATCGTTTCAGAATCGCCGAAATAATTAAGGAAGTTGTTATTTATAATTTTACAGTTTGAACGGCTGTTACCAAACCCAACCCTGATAGCTTCTAATGCTTCGCCCTTGCGCGATTTTACATTTCTGAAAATGCAATTCGATATAGTGTTATTATCCCCAGTCCAACCTTTTGAGTTTACGTGGATTACCGGCAGCCTGTTTTGCTTACCCTCAAAAGTGCATTTATCAACCAGATTGGTTTTCCCAAAAAATTCGATCCAGTAAAACTGCGACTTTACATCCATATCCGGGAACGTACCTGTGTACTGAAAATCGCAATTACTAATGGTATTATTATTTGCAGAATTTTTCTTTGTACCTATCTGAATCAACGCTTCGTAATCACGGTAATTTATCTGGTTATTTACAAAAGACACATTGCGTACGGTAATAAAATCACCTGTAACAATTATGCTACTGTTACCTCTGAGTGTGGTTTTACCACCTGCACCGGCAACAATAAAGGGCGCCCCCGAACTACCGCTACCGGTTATGATAATATGCGTATCATTCAATGAAGCCGGCAGGTTATATACCTGCCCTGGCGTTGCATTTATACGTATATCATCTGCCTTTACAGCTGATATAGATACAAATGTTAAAAATATAACTGATGCAGCTTTGATAGCTAAATTTGCTACACGGCTTTCTTTCACTAATCGTTTCATGATATTTAAGTTATTGATACCCAAGCCCCTGTTTTTAGGCTTTCTATAGCACCAAACGACGCCTTTGTTGTATTTAGTATTTCATCAAAGGGTATCAATGAATCGCCGCCAGATTTAACACGATCTATAAGTAACTTAAACTGATCTTTGTGCCCTTTATCCAGACCTGTTTTTAGTTTCGAAAATCCTTTAAAGCCATAACCTTCGGTAACCCTGAAGTTATCCATTACAGCGATACGCTCTTGCGAGTAAACTTCAACCCGTTCTTTTGAATATGATTTTGAGCCATTAGCAAAGTAGTTGATAACACCGGTACTACCGTTTTCATATTTAAGTAATATGGAAGCGTTATCGGTATTCTCTTGGGGGTTTGTGCCCATAGCATTCATTACAACGGCTTTTACCTTGCTGCCTGTTAAAAACGTTATCAGGTCAATAAAATGGCAGGCCTCGCCAATTATACGGCCACCGCCAACTTTCATATCATGTACCCAAACGTTGGCCGGTATGCTGCCCGCGTTCATGGTAGCTATAACATTCATAGGGCTGTTGCCTACCAGTTTTTTTATCTTTTGAATATGCGGTGAAAATCTGCGGTTAAAACCAACGGTTAATGTTTTGGTACCGTCGTAAGCTGCAACTATTTCTTCCAGCTCCGCACCGGTAAGCGCCAGCGGCTTTTCAACAAATACATGCTTACCCGCTTTTAAGGCTGCAGTAACCATACGCGCATGCTGATTGTGCCGTGTAGTTATCATTACCAGGTTTACAGCAGGGTCGCTTAATATCTCGTTATAATCTGTAGTACTCTTGGCTATATTATATTTTTTAGCCATTGTGGTACCGCTTAAGCCACTTGCACTTGCAATAGACACAATTGTTGCATTTGCTGTTTTTAAAGCCGGCAACATAGTCATATTGGTAAAGTTACCAGCGCCTATAATTCCAATACCAGCTTCGCCGGCACTAAAACTACCCTGGTGTAATACAACCGTGTTTGATGCGTTACTTTCCTCCGGATACTCTAATACAGATGCTATTGAACCCTTATTACTTATGTTGTCATAAATTTCTTTGTAGTTCTCTAATGCTACCCGTTCGGTTATTAATGACTTAACGTCAAGCTTCCCGGTTGAAATTGACTGCAGGATGGTTTCAAAGTTCCTTTTTTCAGTCCAGCGTACAAATGCCACAGGGTAGTCAATTCCAGATTGCTCGTACATTTCATCGTAACGACCGGGGCCATATGAGCATGATACCTGGAATGACAATTCTTTCTCATAAAACTCAGCCCTGCTAAGGTTAAGCCCAATAACACCTACTAAAATGATACGGCCGCGTTTACGGCTCATTTGCGCTGCTTGCGAAATGATCTCATCTGTTTTAGCTGATGCGGTTATAATAACGCCATCTGCGCCAATACCGTTGGTTATATTTATTACCGATTTAATTACGTCATCTCCTGCTACGGGGTTAACAACCAGTATACCTTTTTTACGGGCGATCTCTATTTTTGCAGGATCCAGGTCAACACCTATTACGCGGCAACCGCTTGCTACAAGTAATTCGGCTGCAAGCAAACCAATAAGGCCTAATCCTATTACAACAATAGTTTCGCCAATTGTGGGTTCGCATAGGCGTATCCCCTGAAGGCCTATGGCGCCTATAACTGTAAATGCAGCTTCTTCATCACTCACATTATCTGGTATAGATGCAACCAGGTTTTTAGGAATGTTAACATACTCGGCATGGGGGCCGTTTGATGCCACACGATCGCCTACCTTAAATTCACTAACGCCCTCGCCTACTGCTATAACTTTACCTACATTACAGTAACCTAACGGCAACGGCTGGCCAAGTTTGTTAAACACAGCTTCAAGCGTGGGCACTAAGCCTTCGGTTTTTATTTTATCTAATACCTGCTTAACCTTATCTGGCTGCTGGCGGGCTTTTTGTACAAGGTTTGCCTTACCAAATTCTACCAGCATTCTTTCTGTACCCAATGATACAAGGCTTCTGGAGGTTTTTATAAGTACGCTTCCTCTTGATACTTGTGGGGCAGGAATCTCTTCTAATATAGTTTCCCCGGTTTTAAATGATTGTATGAGTTGTTTCATCGGCTAAATAAAAATTCCGTTTATAGATTTACTGTGAAGTTTGATATCAGAATCGTTATCAAACCTCATTCTTAATTTTTTTGCGGGTATGCCTGCATATATGCTATAGGGCTCAACTGATTTGGTGACTACCGAGCATGCCGCTATAATAGCTCCCTCACCAATCTCAACGCCATCCAATACGGTAACCCCATGGCCCAGCCAGCAGTCTTTTCCAATAACTACCCCTTTTCTTTCGGCACGGCCTGTATCCCTAATGGGTACGCCAACTACATCAAAACGGTGATCGCCTCCTATAATAGAAACGCGGGAAGCAAACATGGTATAGTCGCCAATTTTAAGATCATCAATTGATAAATGACAATTGTTACCGATATAAACAAAGTTGCCTACCGTTAATTTTTTACAATTGATAAAGTTGTTTTTACCCATGTAAAAGCCTTTACCCACTTCTGAGAATTTATATTTCACAGTAAGCAGATACGCCATGCGGAGCGCTTTATAAACTTTTTTTGGAAACTGTGTAATTGATGGCATTTGATATTTGCTTTACATAATTTTCAACATTGTACTGTTCCTCTATTTTGCGCTTTGCATTCTGTTTTAATGATTGCAATAATTCGCGATCGTTATAGAGTTTCTCCAGATAATTAAATAAGCTATCCTCATTCAAATCCACATCCAGCAAACCATTGGTTTCATCTATTAAGTCTGCTTCACAGCCATCGCCTATAGAAGCAATAACAGGCAAGCCATATGTCATAGCTTCAGAAACCGCCAACCCGCCAAGCCCTGGCAAAACAAACACATCAGATCCAATAAAGTAATTTTCAACGCCCTTTATCATGTTACCTGTGAAATTGATTTTTTTTACACCCAATTTATTTGATAGCGCTTTTAAGACCTCGGAATGGTTTCCACCTCCAACAATATTCAGGGAAACATCTGTATGTTTGGCTTCAAGCTTAGCAAAAGCTTTAATTAACATTTCAATGTTTTTTTCTTTGTTAAGTGCCCCAACAAACAAAACATTAAACGAATGGTTTTTATGAAACTCGCGGTAAATGGCATCTGTATCAATAGTTTTTAATGCCGCCAGTTTGCTGGCGGTATCAACCACATTTACGGCCACAAAAATTCTTTCTTCGGGAACCCCTATCGCTAAAAAGTACTGTTTACCTATTGTACTGTAGGATACTATGGCATCGCTATGCTTCTCCATGTATTGAACAATACGATCTATTTTTTTCCTGCTTACATCATAATCACGCTTTTGCAGTTTACCAAGGCTCCACCAAATGTATTTTTTCCCAAATAATTTGCAATACGCAAATCCTTGTATAGCATTTAAAAAATTTGAGGCCCCCTCGGTTAATATCACATCCGGCTGCTGAAAGCAGAGATAAAAAAACAGGAATGGGCTAAATGGCATTGCAATAAGCCCATTTGCTGATTGCTTTTGTAATTTATATGAAATTAGCTTTTTGCTTTTAAAAGGAATTGCGCCTGTTGAGTTTACAACTTTTGTACCTTTAAAATCAGGGCCGTGGAGTATCTTAAAATCTACATTATCTACCTGAGCTATTTTTTCAAAGATGGGAACACGCCAGTGTTGTATTACCCTGTATAGTACAAAAATTTTTAATTTTTTCATTAACTTTTTAAAGTAAAGTGCGGTTTTGATATCGTAAACCCATCATTTTTAATGATATAATAATGGGCGGGTATAGTCAATTATGATCTTGTCTTTTATTTTATTTGAATCAACATTCGATAACGATCTTGGTATCTTCATGATCTTTTTTGTGCCCTTTTCGCTTCCTTCCCACCAAAATACTCCTTTAACCTTCGTTCCATCTATGTTATAATTACGTATTATTGATATATAATTTAACATATCTTGCTTTTCTATTATCTCGCCGCCATGTAACTTGTTACCAGGATTAATCATGTACCATATAAAAGGTATAACGGGTTTGTTCAATCGTTTTCCATACTCCAAAGCAACTTGCAGATTTTGCCTAAGGTATTTTTCATTGGCAGACGATCCTTTTTCTTTATCAGTAAAAAGTATGTAAAGTGATGGTGAAATGAAATCGCACAAACTTAATACTTTATCAAGTTTGTGGTTATTGTTCCAATAGTTTTGATAAGTATAATAAGTTCTGAATGGCAACCCGTATATGCCAATTTTTAAATTAGGCCTGATCATCCTTATCTCATTTATTAGTTGCACAAATTGGTCAACTGCATCGTTGAATTTATTGTCGTTAAAATTTTTCCTTTGCAGATTTTTGAACGCATCGTTTTCCAAATCGATCGATAATATGCCTGCGGCATTTTTATCAGGATAAAGTTTGTCCAAATTATTTTTTATCAATTGTTTGTTAACAATATTTTGATTTAGCGGATCTATACCGTTTTGCCCCAAAACCCGATAGAACCGATACAGGTCATTATTTTTAAAAGGAGTTTCGTCACTATAACTATCCTTCCTGATATAAAAATGAAACTTGGCATCGACTTTTTGAGAATACACATTTACCGAAAGAAAGAATTCGACGCTAAATAAAAAAACAAATACAATTTTCATAATTATGCTTTATTTAAAATTGTCTTGTATGAACCATTAACCAATGTAACACCTATAGCTTTCCGTTTCCTTTCAATTGATATATTTAATGTTATAACAAGGGCTAAAGAGAACCAAAACCAGCCCGCTTTATACAAAGCTCCGCTGAACATATTTTGAACTAAACTTTGTATAAAAATTACCACTACCCAAGAGTAACGTTGCTCAAACTTCAAAACTTTAAAAGAAGCTGTTAACCCTTTAATTATTAGTAATAAGAGAGGCAAGGTCCCTAAAATTCCGGTGGTTTGTAGCGCTTCGATTATGATGTTGTGGGGATAGAAGGCGAAGCCGACCACTTGAAATTTGTCACCAGCTATAGGATGTTCAGTGAATTGCGCCCAAGATTGCTTCCAGATTACAGTTCGAATAGCTGACGAGTTCCCTTGGCTTATGTCCTTATCGGTATTACTTAACCTTTCAAATAAATTACTACCAAACAATTGCGCTAAGTAGAATAGTATTACCATGGATAGTAATATCAAAACGATGATTTTAACGTTTGCAAAAACACTTCTTTTTTTTGATATCATAATCATAAGAAAAGGAACATAGAGGGCAATTAAGGATCCTCTTGATGCACCTAAAAAAAATGGAATAAGTGAAAGTGCAATGGTTAAAATGCAAAAGGTTTTTAGACTTAATGATGACGCATTTTCAAATAAAAATGAAACAATAACACCGATTGCGAGCGCACCGCAATATGATAATATTAAAGGAGATAAAACTTCCTTTCCTGCTGCATCTATAGTTACGCGCCCGATACTAGATCCGATAAACTGTTTATACACAGTTGCCGCCAATAATGCGAAAACAAACGACGACAAAAGGATGGCGTTAAAAATTATCTTAAGACAATGTGCATTTAATCGAATGCGAGTGGCGAATATAAACGGTAGACAGCCAAATGATAAGAAATATAAAAAAACCTCTTGATAGCTAATGCCGTACCGGTTATTTTGAATAAAATCCATTGCAATACGAAAGAGGTACAGTAAAGAGAACCAAATCATTAAGTTTATTGAATAACGATTCTTGGTTTTAGGGTTCAATATAAAACCAACGCCTAAACCTAGTACTATTAATAAACGGACAGGAATAGTGAAAAACCTAGATAAGCTAGTTAATCCTATGTTAGACAATATAAGTAAGATAATAAATGATCCTATAAATGTCAGGAAGATTGTTGTATATAAAAAACCCGAACTTAGCTTACTATATTTTAAAATTATATTTTTTTTGCTTTTAAAAGAAATTTCACCTGTTGAGTTTACAACTTTTGTATCTTTAAAATCAGGGCCGTGGAGTATCTTAAAATCTACATTATCTACCTGGGCTATTTTCTCAAAGATGGGAACACGCCAGTGTTGTATTACCCTGTATATATATAGTACAAAAAAAAATAATTTTTCCTTCATTGCTTTAATATGATCTCTTATGTTAAGCTTCTTTTACTCATTCGCTTATTCATGATAGACAGAAACACTAATCCTGTTAAATAGCCATAAGAAAGTAAGATGGTATGGTATTCGGTATTAACCAGGTTTATACAGCATAGGCATAATAATACGGTTGCCGGCAACAGCAGGCGTATATTAAGCTTTCTTGTAACTTTTAATGATATATCTAATAGCATAAAAAGAAATGGGTATAATATAAAGGCAAAGTACCCCATGTACGAATAGTAGGAAAAGATGAAAGATGTATTCATTAATCCCGAATCAACCGATAACCTGTCACTTGACTGGTTCATCATATAGTTGGCTACGTTTACATAATTATCGCCCGTGAAGGGTTTTAAGAAGCTTATCCCGTTAATGCCCCAAATACCGTGTCGTTGTACATAGTCGAGCCAGGTTAGCCCGGTTTCCATAGGGACCTTTATGCTCCTCCTCAGTAATATCTCATTATAGGTGAAGAGTATATTTTCTAAACTAAAATTACCATGGAACTTATTTATCTGTAAGGACACCGGCACAAACAATAATACCAGTATAGAAATTACAATAGTTAATATAGGCACCTCGAAATTTACTATGAACAAAATGGTAATTATCGAACTAAGCAATACGTAAATCCCGTGTGACCTTGCCCCGGATAAAGACGACATTAAAGCGATGAACAATATAAGCGTGAGCTTTAGAGCAAAGCTCTTCCATTGCTTATTTTTGAAGTTTCTGTAAAGCCCCCTTGTTATTATAACAACTGCAATTATAGCCAGTACCTTGTTAAAAAACACATAGGTATATCTTACAACAGCCGGTGCATTTTTTAATGACTCCTCACGTGCTATAGTTGAGTCCAATGCATCGCTGCCGCTAAATATTTGGAATAGTCCGGTTTTCTTTAAAGGGGTGTTTAGCAAAAATATACCAACAATTGCTACCGATAATACAAATATCAAGCTAAGTAGAAACTTGTAATCTTTTTCGGGGATTATTTTATTGGTTTGATATAGCTTTGAGTAAATATTTTTGGCTGTGTTGATGTAAGTTCTTTGTACTATAAAGCAAAACAACAAGGGAAGCACCTGCGTAAGTGCGAAAAATAAGTAAGGTTGCTCCAGCCGTTGGAATATCTCCATACTATATATGGTAGACGACCATTGTATTTGAACATGAAAAAATAGCAGGAACCAAAAAGACGGCTTTACTATAAGATACCTTTTAGTCTTAAATACCTTAACTAAGATAATAGAGCATATTACCGAAAACAGTATGGATAATAAAATGAATATCTGTAACATTATGCAACTACCCCTTTAATAGGCTGTATAGCAAATACAGCCTTAAGTTTTTTAAATAATGAAAACAATAAAACCGATAAAATTATTATCCCAATTGCAAATACCAATACCTGCACAGGCATACGGTTATTAAAATATGCCATTATAAGCAATAGGCCATTTACAAACAGAAACATCAAAAAAATAAATCTCAAATAAACAGTATCCCAACCGGCTTTGATCCTGCTCCACAAATTGGTTATGAGCGCTAAGAACAAGTAAGTACAAAAGGTAGATATAGCACCACCCACAATACCCATTTTAGGTATAAATAGAAAGTTTAAGCCAATATTAACTATGGCAGATAGTACCGTTGATGTTGCAATAAACTTAGTTTTATTAATTACTGCTAACTCATAATTGGCTACTGTATAAAACGGAATTATTAAGTGGGCTGCTAAAACATACCCAAGGCAGTTAATTCCCAATATGTAATCTTTTGACACGTATTTTAAAATAATTGGTTCAAATGAACATTTTATTGAAAATGCTAAAATCCCGGCACATATAAGTACAAACACAAGGTAAAACTTAAGTATGGTTTGATAAGCCGCTTTGTTATCATGATGCCTATAGGTTAAGGGTTCAAAGTAAGAGGCTACGGTACCATAAAAAAAGAAGATACTGCTTCCCAATGAGTATACAAATGTATATACCCCTAACTGTTTACTATCTAAAAAGCCGTTAACAAAAAACCTATCGGCATAGCTCAATATATTACCGCTCATAGCATGAAATATTAGCGGAACACCAAAGCCTAATAACAATACAGTGTTCTTATCAAATTTAGCTAAACTTTGCAGTGGTTTATAATTACTGTAAATGAGCTTGGCATAAATAATAAAGAATATAAAGCCTGCTGCAAAACATCCATATATATAACTTAAACCGCTTTTAAACCAGTATGCCAAAATAAATACTGCCACAATTTTAATGATCTGATATAACGCGCGGGTTTTCCAAAACATAGCTGCATTTTCTGTTATACGCGAGAGCGACATTAATAAACGTGCCTGGTTATAAAACAAAATTGATACAAGGAAAACAATAAGGTGAGGAAATATGGGGATGTTAAACATCTCCTTCTTCAATAAGTACACACCGCCAGATATCAACATAATTAATATCAAAAACAATGTAACCAATTGAAAAGAATACTTTAACACATTAAAGCTTTTTGGATTATGAAACCTAAAAATAGCTTTTTCCTGGCCTATTAAAGTTATGGTAGAAACTATCCCTTCAATCGCTACCAGCAAACCAACTATACCATACTCCTTCGGGCTAAGAACCAGCGGCAGTAAAGCTATTGTTAACCAGTTTAGAGCTTTACTTAAGCCCTCGGCTGCGGTATATGAAAAGAATTTTTTTAACACAATTGTTGGTATGTATAATAACTTATTAGTTACACTTGCCCTTTTATTATAGTATACCTGTTCTTTATTTTTAACAGTGGTTTTTCAAAAAGGTAATAGGACAGTGTTGGTATTAAAATGCACAGCATTAATATAAACAAGCCCAGTTTTATAGGTACGCTGTCTACATTATCCATATGTGATACCCCGAAGTAAACTAAAATGGGTAAATGGAATAGATATAAACCATAACTTATTCTACCAAAAAACCGCATTACAGAATTATCAAAGAACTTTAGTAACCGTGGATATATCCCCTGGAAGGCTATGATCAAAATACTCAGTAAAAAGTAATACGAAAAAGCTGCAGAAAATATAAACCTTCCAAAAGACATTAAAGGAACATTTGGAACTAAATGACATGCGCAGGTACAAATTAAAAACAATACGGCTAAAAAAGCAGGTTTTTTAATAGAGTACTGATCTATCTTACTTTCGTTATAAGCCAATAATGCTCCCAGGCAAAGTGTTAAAATACGCACGTTACTAACCCTGTTTATAATTTGCACGCCATTATCAAAAAACATTAAGGCGAGTATTGCCGATAAAATGGCTACGCCAGGAATAATATATGCTATTATTTTGTTCGACCGCTCTACCGAAAAATAGCTTATAACAAATGGCCAAAACATATAGAAATGTTGTTCAACACATAAAGACCATGTATGCCTTAAAGCGTTTTCACTATCATTAAAAGAAAAGTAGTAGTTTGATAGATACAGTGCCGACCACCCCACTTTTGACCATGATATAATTAACCCTACTAATAGTATAACCAGGTAATACACCGGGAATATCCTAATAAACCGCTTAAAGTAAAAATTACCATAGCTAAACTTATTATGCTCTTTTTCCCATAGTAAAATCCGGGTGATTAAAAATCCACTTAGTGCAAAAAATATATCAACACCAATGTAACCCGCATATACAGCTTTTGAAGCTAAATGAAAGTATTTGAATCCGATACCTCCTTGTAAAAGTGGGAAATGGGCCCACAAAACCAGCAAACAAGCTATTCCTCTGATACCATCAAGAGCTATTATTTTTTTCATCCAGTTCTTATTGCGCTATGAGTGTTTAATATATAATACCAAACTACCCTCTATAGCTAATTTGTTATGGAAGCTTATATTATAATCTGCCATCAATTAAAGATCTGTCTAAACAAGCTTTGGTGTCAAATATAACCCCATTGTTGCGTTTGATCTTGTGGTAATCAAATTCAATAAATTCGTCATGAGCTACAGCTACTATAATAGCATCGTATATAACGTTATCTTGTAGTTTGTTTAAAATATCTATTCCGTATTCGTGCTTTACTTCTGCGGCATCAGCCCATGGGTCATAAACATCTACATTTAAACCAAACTGTTTTAATTCATGATAAATATCTACTACACGGGTATTACGAACATCCGGGCAATTTTCTTTAAACGTTATGCCCATTATTAGCACCTTAGAACCTTTTATTTTATGATCCTTATCAATCATAAGTTTTAACACACGGTTAGCAACAAAGGGCCCCATGTTATCATTAACCCTGCGACCTGATAAAATAACTTGTGGATGATAACCTAATGACTCTGCCTTGTGTGCCAGGTAATATGGGTCAACACCTATACAATGCCCCCCAACCAAACCTGGTTTATATTTTAAAAAGTTCCATTTAGTTCCGGCAGCTTCAATTACATCATTAGTATCAATACCAATCCTGTCAAATATTAAAGAAAGCTCGTTCACAAAAGATATATTAACATCGCGCTGTGCGTTCTCAATAGCTTTTGAGGCTTCTGCAACTTTAAGGCTTGGTGCTTTATGTGTACCTGCTGTTATTATTGAACGATATAACTGATCAACTTTTTCAGCAATTTCCGGAGTAGAGCCGCTGGTAACTTTTTTGATTTTTGTTAACGTATTGATTTTATCGCCCGGGTTAATCCGCTCTGGAGAATAGCCTGCAAAAAAGTCAACGTTGAATTTCAATCCAGATACTTTTTCAAGAACAGGCACACAATCTTCCTCGGTACAGCCGGGGTAAACAGTAGATTCATATATAACTAAATCACCTTTTTTTAGTATCGAACCCAACATTTCAGATGCTTTTATAAGCGGAGTAAGATCTGGGGCTTTAAACTGATTTATGGGCGTAGGTACAGTAACTATAAAAATATTGTATTTGTGCAATTCTTCTCTGTTATAAGAAAAATGCAATCCTTTATTAGCGTTTGTCTTTTTAGATTCAATAACTTTTAACAGTTCTTCAATATCAGCCTCTTTGGTACGGTCTGCACCGCGGCTTAATTCTTCAACCCTGTCTTTGTTTATGTCAAATCCCAGTACATCGTACTGTTTCGCAAACTCTAATGCAAGCGGTAAGCCTACATAGCCTAAACCTATAACGGCAATTTTAATTGGATCGGTCTGTTTTTCAAGTGATGGCATAGATGGTGTGTTTTATTATATAATTATTTAGATACCTGCGGTAGATCAGGCATATATCAATTATGATTTGGATTTTTTAGCGAAAAAAGATTTCTTTTTAGGGGTTTCATCGTCCTGATAATATCCCCCACCGTAACCGTAACCGTAACCATAGCCGTAACCATAGCCACCATTAGCATCAATGGAGTTTAAAACAATATTCAGGTTCTTGAACTTTTTGTTGCTATAAAAATTCTGAATAGATGTGATGTGATTTTTAGCTGTGTAGTTATGCCTTACAATAAATAAAGTGGCATCAACGTATTCGGCCAATATTTGAGCGTCTGTTACCAAACCTACTGGCGGGGCATCTAACAAAATATAATCAAAATCCTGTTTAAGCTGGTCTAAAAGCGTTTTGATTTTGCCATTTACCAAAAGTTCCGCCGGATTAGGAGGTATAGGGCCGCAGGTAATTATATAATAATTTTCCTGTTGAGCTATCTTCTTTATAATGTCCTTATAACCAACTTCACCAATAAGGTAGTTTGATAGTCCTTTTGTGTTATCTATCTCTAAACCTGCATGTAATTTAGGTTTACGAAGGTCAAGCTCCAATATGACTACCTTTTTGCCAGACATAGCTAAACTTGCTCCCAGGTTTAATGAGATAAACGATTTACCCTCGCCGCTTATGCTTGATGTAAATAGCATTACCCTGTGCCCTTCTTGTGGTATTACAAAGTTTAAATTAGTACGTAAGGCTCTTAATTGCTCCGCAACCATTGATCTTGGTTTTGTTGCAACCAATAATGCCGATGCATCTTCAGAGTGAGATATTTCGGCCAAAATAGGCACTTTAGTAACACGTTCGATATCCGACCGTTTAGAAACCCTGAAGTTTAACATATCTAACAAGTAGATAATGGCTGCAGGGGTAATCAGGCCTATTAAAACAAATACAAACATTATCATTTGTTTTACCGGCTTAAAAGGAAACTTGCCACTGCGGGCAACATCAATGGTTCGGCTATCTGCCGTTGTAGATGCAAGCGAGATCTCTGTTTCTTCCCTTTTTTGCAATAAGTAAGTAAATAAGGTATTCTTAATTTCCTGCTGACGCATAACATCAATTAAACCACGCTCTTTTGAAGGCACCTGGCTTATAACCGATTGGAAAGCAGAATTCTTAGAATCCAATTGACTCTTTATCACCTGCAAACCACTCTTCAGGTTTTTAGTAGACTGGCTAATTGCAAGCTTTAATGATTTGATCTGGTCATCTATAGAAATAACAATTGGGTTAGTTTCTGGTATGGTTTGCAGTAAACTTTGTCTTTTTAGCTGCGTTTCTGCCAACTGGTTTACTAAACCTAACAAAGTAGGGTCTTCTATACCCAGCATAGATGGCACCTGCGATTGTTCATTACGGGCGCTGTACAGATAGTCTTCAATGTTTTTTAATACACCCAGTTGTATATTAATTTTACTTAATTCGGCATCGTTACCTTGTACACTTTGTAAAAATATCTGCGATTGCGAACTGATATCAGTTATTTGGTTGCCCGATTTATAGTTCTCAACTTTTCTCTCGGCCGTGCCTAATTCTTCCTGTAACTTCTCTAACCGGCCCTTAATAAACACCAGCGTACTTGAAGTAACCTGATTTTTATCATCAATAGCAGCCTTGTTATATTCATAAACTAATCGGTTTAAAATATCCTCACCTCTTGATGGCAATGCATCTTCAAGGGTAATAATAAGAACTGTACCTTGTTTACTTACCGGGTCTACTTTAATTTTTCCGCTAAGGCTTTCAATCAGTAACTCTTTATCATTAAATTTAAACTCAATTGGGTCATTTAGTCCGCTTTTGGGCGCAGAAGGGCTTGGGGTTACCAAAAACTCAGCCCCACCAATATTTATTGGCTGGCCTAAGGGGTATTTTTTACCATTTATGTTTATCTCTTTTGAATTAATCAAACTAAAAGTATAAACTAAACTATAATCAACACTATCATCAGCTTTTAAAAGCTCTATTTTGCAAGGCACACGGTTATATAATTCGTGCTTGCGTACACCTTTTGTATTGTAATAAGTAGTTTGCAGGTTTAAAGCATCAATAGTACGCTGTAACAGGGTGTGCGATTGAAGTATTTGAATCTCGTTGTCAATTATCTTATCAGATGTGAACAGGTCAAGATCTTTTAAAAGATCGTCCTGGCCACCTAAATTACCTTTATTATCCTTTATTAAAAGGTCGGTTTCTATTTTATATAACGGGGTAGTTAATTTAACATATACATAGCCTAAGGCTGTTGCAATGATAACGGATAATATAAACCATTTCCAATGAATAAGGTATTTGTGTAAAATTTCCCTTATGTTTAATTCATTCTCATCCTGAAATTCAAGATTGTTAGTTTCGTTATTAGTGGTCATTTGTATGTATCGGTAGAATGAGTATTATTTATATCTGCTAAATATGATTGCAAGGAACGACAAAGCGCTTAGTATTATAGGTAAAAGACGGTATGATTGCTCAGTTTGTGCAGTCTTACTCTTGCCTTGTTCAACATACACCAAATCGCCCGAATGCAAATAATAATACGGAGAGGTAAATATTTCTCTTGTGTTTAGGTTTACCCGGCCAAACTCTTTTTTTCCATTGTTATCTCTAACAATCAAAACGTTTTCGCGCTTAGCAAATATGGTTAGATCGCCTGCCATACTTAGTGCTTCCGGCAAGGTTACTTTTTCATTTGGTATTACATATACCGATGGGCGTGCAACTTCGCCCATTATTGATATTTTGTAATTTAAAAACCTAACATTTACTGTAGGTTCTTTTAAATATGTTTTTAAACGATTTTTTATGGTATCACGTGCCTGCGCTGTTGTAAGGCCCCCAAGTTTAACCGCACCAATTAATGGCAATTCAATCATACCATTGGCATCTACTAAATTTCCATTTGCAGTAGACTGCGTTAAAGGTAAACTTCCGGTTGCTGTAACAGCATTAGTGTTATCGGTGCCAATATTACCACTTGGCACATTATATGGGTTAAAAAAGCTGCTCGCGGCAGGGTTTAGCGAACTTATAGGTATAGCTAAGATATCGCCGGGCTGTATTGTTGGCACATATTGCTTAGCAACATTTATGGTATCAGACTCGTTAAGTTCTTTTTGAAAGTAGACAATACGCTTTTGATTGGCACAGGACGATAATATAACAAGAGCGGTGAAGAACAAAAAAATATTAAGGCAGATATTTTTTTTCATATATTTTTTCAATGGTATTTGGGGCAAAAGTAGACTTTTTTGTTAAATTAAAAGAATGTAATTAAACGCATTAGCCTTTACACGGAATTAAAAAAAGGCAATTTTAATGAGTGATATAGCCGCCATTGGTTGAATATTAATTACTTTTTTGGTAAACATTCTTCTAAAATAGCCAGCAGCACCCTCATTCCCGAATGCGACGATTAAACGCATACAAGGATTAATTGTTTTTACTTTATTTAAAAAAGTCATCTTTTAGGTCATCAATCTCTCTTCGATCACGCTTTGTAGGGCGGCCTGTACCGCGATCGCGGCTTAATAAAGGTGCATGAAACACTGATTTAAACGCATGAGTTTCTTCTTCCGGGGTAATATCTTCATAAAACATAACGGCGGTTTTGGCATCGGTACGGCTTTCTAACAGCCCGGTAACTTTTAGCACCCTTTTATCCGGCCCTTTTGATACGGTGTACACCTCGCCTATTTTAACCTCATGCGATGGCTTTATATTATTACCCTCCAGTTTAACACGCCCTGCCTTGCAGGCATCGGAAGCCAGCGTACGGGTTTTAAACGCACGTATCGACCATAAATACTTATCAATTCTTAATTTTTCTTTCTCAGCCATGGCGCTATCTATATTCTTAACACTACTATAAAACAAATCTCCTTAAAATTCCTTTAATTTGACAAAATTTATATTTCTGATGATCGACCTTAAAAAAATGATTGAGGATGCCTGGGATAACCGCACCCTTTTAAGTGAAAATGATTATATCAATGCCATAAATACTGTTATTGAGCGATTGGATAAAGGCGAAATACGTGTTGCCGAACTAATAGGCACCCGCTGGCATACAAACGACTGGATCAAAAAAGCAGTTATATTATACTTCCCTACCCGTGCTATGGAAGAAATTAAAGTTGGCCCTTTTGTGTTTCATGATAAAATGAAACTAAAAACCAACTATAAAGAACTTGGTGTGCGTGTAGTGCCCCATGGTATTGCCCGTTATGGCGCTTACCTGGCTAAAGGTGTTATTATGATGCCATCGTATGTAAACATTGGCGCTTATGTTGATGAAGGCACCATGGTTGATACCTGGGCTACTGTAGGTTCTTGCGCGCAAATAGGCAAGCATGTACACTTAAGTGGCGGTGTTGGCATTGGCGGTGTATTAGAGCCCGTACAAGCTGCCCCGGTTATTATCGAGGATAACTGCTTCCTGGGTTCGCGTGCTATTGTAGTTGAGGGCGTACATTTAGAAAGTGAAGTAGTTTTAGGCGCTAACGTGGTTTTAACCGCGTCTACCAAAATAATTGACATAACAGGCTCCGAGCCAATTGAATATAAAGGCCGTGTACCTGCCCGTTCGGTAGTAATACCAGGCTCATATGCCAAAAAATTTGCAGCAGGCGAGTACCATGTACCATGCGCGCTTATCATTGGAAAACGTAAAGAATCTACCGACAAAAAGACATCATTAAATGATGCTTTAAGGGAAAATAACGTAGCAGTATAAGTATGAGATGTGAGATATTAGATTTGAGATTAGCTTCAGCATGGCCTTACAACGCTTAGATTATGCAGCCTGTCTCAAATCTCATATCTCAAATCTCAAATCCCAAAATTTTGATTCGCCTTCCCAACTGGCTTGGCGATGTGGTGATGAGCACCGCTTTCATCAATGCTGTTAGGCAGCTTTATCCTGATGCCACAATTGATGTCATCATCAAAAAAGAACTGGGTGGCATTGCTTTGCTTATTCCCGGCATTAACAAGATTCATCTTTTCTCGAAACAGGAATATAATGGCTTAGGCGGAGTTTATCGTTTTGGTAAATCTTTGCGCACTGAACAATATGATATTTATTTCAACCTGCCCCACTCGCTGTCATCCTTTGTAATGGCATGGGCAAGTGGCGCAAAACAACGCGTAGGTTTTAATAAAGAAGGTGGTTTCTTTTTGCTAACGCGATCTTTTAAGAAACCAGCCAACCTGCACCGGGTAAATGAGTATGTTTCCCTGCTGGAAAGTTTCACCGGCGAAACTATCAGCAATAAACAAGTCGGGTTAGAGGCTCAGATATCTACTGAACTGAAAGAAACGGTTATCATCAACTTTAATTCTGAAGCATCATCCCGCAGGATGCCCCTTGATAAAGGCCGCAGCATTATCAATACCCTTACTTCTACTTTTAAGGTTACAATCTTCGCTTTTATAGGCTCACCTAAGGAAGCGGTATTTATTGATGAACTGCTTATCGGTTTAAACAACGGCGACAGATTGCAAAACCTTGCCGGCAAAACCGATCTGAGAGGGCTGGCCGAACTAATGGCTGGCAGCAAAGCCGTTTTAACTACCGATTCAGGGCCGGCACATTTGGCTAATGCCGTGGGGGTGCCTGCCATTGTGTTATTTGGCGCAGGTAATGAAAACAACACTGCACCTTATAATAAACAAGGCTTAACGGTTATACGTTATGGTGAATTAATATGCGAGCCCTGTGTGCGCAATACCTGCAAACTATACGGCATTCCTAAGTGCATGGAAATGTTAGATGAAATAAAAATAATAAATGCATTAAGTTTGCACCTGAATCATGCTTAAAGACGAAGTAAACAAGGCGCTAAAAATTATACAGGATGGGGGCATTATCCTTTACCCTACCGATACCATTTGGGGTATTGGCTGCGATGCCACCAATACCGATGCTGTTAAAAAGATCTACGAACTAAAACAGCGCGAAGAAAGCAAAAGCATGATCATTTTGGTAGATATAGATAACAAGCTGCAAAGCTATATTAACGAAGTGCCCGATATTGCCTACGAACTAATAGAATACGCCGAAAACCCTTTAACACTGGTTATGCCCGGTGCAAAAAATATCTCTCCGGCCTTAATTGCCGAAGATGGCAGTGTGGGTATAAGGGTTACCAGCCATCCGTTTTGCCAGCAGTTAATTCAGCGCTTACGCAAGCCCTTGGTATCAACATCGGCCAATATTAGCGGGCAGCCATCGCCCGAATACTTTTCAAAGATAGACCAGGATATTATTGATGGGGTTGATTATGTGGTTGACATAGACCAGTATAGCACCGAAATTAAAAAGCCATCAACCATAATGCGCCTGGCCCCAAACGGCGGTTTCGAATTTATTCGCCGTTAATTTTTTTATAATCGCTAAATTTGCGCTGTAATACAAGCCTGTTCGCAGCCTTTATATGAAAAAACACCTGCAACATCCGGTATTTTCTGTTATTTCTAAACTTGCTGCCGAACAAGATGTGCAGGCTTACGCAATTGGCGGTTACGTGCGCGATATCTTCCTGAACCGCCCATCTAAAGATATTGATATAGTTATTTTGGGCAACGGTATTGCCTTTGCCGAAGCGGTTGCCGCCAGGCTAAATGTTAAGGTATCGATTTTTAAAAACTTTGGTACGGCCATGCTCCGCTACCAGGATGTAGAAGTGGAATTTGTAGGCGCCCGCAAGGAAAGCTATCGCTCAGACTCGCGTAAGCCAATTGTTGAGAACGGAACGCTTGAAGACGACCAAAAACGCCGCGATTTCACCATAAATGCACTCGCAATCGCCCTTCATAGTTCACAATTTGGTGAACTGATAGATCCGTTTGGCGGAATTGTAGATTTGGAAGCAAAACTGATCCGAACCCCGCTAAATCCGGTAGAAACTTTTTCTGACGACCCTTTAAGAATGATGCGCGCCATACGTTTTGCAAGTCAACTTAATTTCCGGATAGATGATGAGGCGATTGAGGCGATAAAAAGCAACCTGTCACGAATAAACATTGTATCGCAGGAACGCATAACAGATGAACTGAACAAGATCATCCTGTCGCCAAAACCATCAATTGGGTTTAATTACCTGTTTGATACGGGTCTGCTGCACATTATTTTCCCGCAGATGGTGGCATTATATGGTGTAGAGATAATTAACGGTAAAGGCCATAAAGATAATTTTTACCACACCCTGCAGGTGCTGGATAACATTTGCGAAACCACTGACGACCTTTGGCTGCGCTGGGCTGCCATATTGCATGATATTGCCAAACCGCCAACCAAACGCTTTGAACCCACCCATGGCTGGACATTTCATGGTCACGAGGATAAAGGTGCCCGCATGGTCCCCAAAATATTCGCGCAGCTAAAATTACCGCTGAACGAAAAAATGAAGCTGGTACAGAAACTGGTACAACTGCACCTACGCCCCATTGTGTTATCGCAATCTATCGTAACAGATTCGGCCGTACGCAGGCTACTGTTCGAGGCCGGCGATGATATTGAGGCGCTAATGCTGTTGTGTAAAGCAGACGTTACCACAAAAAACGAATACAAGGTTAAAAAGTATCGTAACAATTTTGAGCTTGTTCAGCAAAAATTAAAAGATGTTGAAGAGCGCGATAATATTCGTAACTGGCAGCCGCCGGTAAGCGGACAGGATATTATGAAGCTTTTTGGCATTGGCGAAGGCCGCGAAGTGGGCATTATAAAGAATAAAATACGGGAAGCGATACTGGAAGGCGAAATTCCTAACGAACGCGAAGCTGCAATAAACTTCACAATTGTAAAAGGAACAGAAATTGGCTTGAAAGTTGTTGCACCCACAATTTAAAATAACATTACTATTTTTGACAAAAACTACTTAAAAAAATGGCACTATACAGGTTCAGGGTTACTTTTGAAGATTATGACGACGTTTCCCGGGATATTGATGTAAAATCTAATCAAACCTTTGAGGATCTTCATAAGGCTATACACCAGAGTACCGGTTATAACCATGAATATCCGTCTTCTTTTTATATCAGTAACGACCAGTGGATGAAGGGCGAGGAGATAACCTATATGCCAAATCAGAAAAGAATTGACCGCAAGATCCCTTTGATGGAAAGAATAAAGCTGAGCAGTTTTATTGATGATCCGCATCAAAAATTTTACTACACATTTAATTTCGACAGGCCATTTGATTTTCATGTAGAACTGATGAAAATAATTTTGGAAGATACACCGGGCGTTACATACCCTTCCGTTGTACGCTCTGTTGGCGAAGCACCAAAACAATTTGGTAATGTATTTAACCCAAGCGCTGCTGCTGCCGATACACCTAATGAAGATTTCGACTTTTTAAATGAAATGGCTTATAGCCCGGAAGATGCCGAAGATTTTTCTGAAGTAACTGATACCGGTATTGATGAGGCAGACGAAAAGAAAGTTGATGACGAAGGCGAAGAAGATGAATTTGGATTTGGCGACGATGAAGAATTTGAAGACGAAGACAAACCCGGCCGCGACGATTATTAATTAGATCATGGCTTATCGTTCATGGTTCATAGTAAAAATTCATAAAGCAGTGCTAAGCATGGAGGCTACCATGATCTATCAACTATGAACCATGAACTCCCTACAAATAAAACCCTTATTGTAATTGCCGGCCCTACAGCCTCCGGGAAAACAGCGGCGGCCATTAGTTTGGCGCAGCATTACAATACAGTAGTTGTTTCTGCAGATTCACGGCAGTTCTTTCGTGAAATCTCTATCGGTACGGCAAAACCCACCGGGGCGGAATTAGCCGCCGCACCACATTACTTTATTAATTCGCATAGTATTACCGAGCCATTCTCTGTAGGCGATTTTGAACGCCAGTGCCTGCAATTGCTTGATGAGCTTTTTCAGAAACATGATGTGGTGATATTAGCCGGTGGCTCGGGTTTATACATCAGGGCTATTACCGAAGGTTTTGATGACCTGCCGACTGCTGACCCCGATATTCGCGACAGGTTAAATACCGAATTAGCTGCAAACGGCATAGCGGCCCTACAGGAGCGATTGAAAGAAATTGACCCTGCATTTTACAGCGAGGTTGACATCAGCAACCCACAGCGCGTTATAAGGGCCTTAGAGGTGTACGAAAGCACCGGCAAAACTTTTTCATCTTACCGCACCTCCAAAATCAACAAAAGGCCATTCAATATTATTAAACTTGGGCTGGACATGCCCCGCGAAAAATTATATAACCGCATTAACCAACGGGTAGATATTATGGTGAAAGACGGTTTGTTAGAGGAGGTTGCAGGCTTAACCTCATATCGCCAGTACAACGCGTTAAACACGGTAGGCTATACTGAACTATTTGATTATTTGGATGGCAAAACAGATGTAGATACGGCCATTGCGCAGATAAAGCAAAACACCCGTCGCTTCGCCAAAAGGCAACTTACCTGGTTCCGTAAGGATAAAGATATTATTTGGTTTGATGCGGGCGATGAAAATCTTGTTGCAAATATGCTATCAGAAATAAATAGCGTTAAGAGCTAAGCTTAAATATTTCGGCTAAAGCCGCCAACTTAGCTTCAAGTTCCGTCCCATAAATGGGAACGGCAATGAATGGAGGTATTTATTGCCGTTGGTTTTAACCAACGGATAATGAAATAATGAAAATTGGCTTTAGCCTAACTATAAATAGTTATCCGTTATCTAATACCGATTGTATGTAAGCCCCATAGCCGCTTTTAATATATTTGTTTGCCAGTACTTGTAACTGGCCGGCATTAATATATCCCATCAGGTAGGCTACTTCTTCAATACAACCAATTTTTTTTGCCTGGCGTTTTTCTATTACCCGCACAAATTCGGTTGCATCGCTTAGCGAATCAAAGGTACCGGTATCTAACCATGCGGTCCCCCTGTCCATAACACCTACATGCAGGTTTCCTTGTTCCAGATAGACACGGTTCACGTCGGTTATTTCGTACTCGCCGCGTGGAGATGGCTCAATGTTTTGGGCTATCTTAACAACGCTGTTATCATAAAAATACAATCCGGGTACCGCGTATTTCGATTTTGGTTTCAGCGGTTTTTCTTCAATGGAAACCGCTTTTAGGTCTTTATCAAATTCAACAACCCCATAACGTTCCGGGTCGGCAACCGGGTAGGCAAATATGGCCGCGCCATTTACATCATTAAAGCTTTGTATCAGTTTGCTAAAGCCCGATCCGTAAAATATATTGTCGCCCAGTACCAGCGCTACTTTATCAGTTCCAATAAAATCGGCACCAATAACAAAAGCTTGGGCAAGTCCGTTTGGTTTTTCTTGTATGGCATATTCAAAGCGGCAGCCAATTTCTTCGCCTGTGCCTAATAGGCGTACAAAACCGGCATTATCCTCGGCAGTAGTAATGATCAGGATCTCGTTTATCCCGGCCAGCATCAAAACCGATAGCGGGTAGTAGATCATGGGTTTATCGTAAATAGGCATTAACTGCTTACTTATGGCTTGGGTTATTGGGTAAAGCCTTGTGCCCGATCCGCCTGCTAATATGATACCTTTCATGCTGGGATAATTAGTGATTTATTGAATTATTGAATTAGTGATTTCATTCCAAAAGGTTGACATCCTTATAATCGCTAATTAGTTTTGTTGTTTTAACCTGCCGATGCAAACCGCAAGGCTATCTCTCCAATACGGAATTTCCAGGCCAAATGTTTGTTTGACCTTTGATTTATCCATAACAGAATATGCCGGCCTTACAGCACGAGTTTTATATTCGCTGGTTGGTACGGGGATAACTTTTACATCGGTACCCGATAGTTCAAAAATAGCCTTTGAAAAATCATACCACGATGCTATACCCTCGTTACTGTAATGATAAATGCCATATGCTATGCTATCCGATTCAATGATACGAATAATGCACCCTGCCAGATCAATGCCATAAGTAGGTGTACCAGTTTGGTCGGCAATAACTTTGAGCTCATCCCTTTCGGCGCCCAGCTTAAGCATGGTTTTTACAAAGTTGTTGGCAAATTCGGAATACAACCACCCGGTGCGGATGATGAAATACTTATCCAGCAAAACAGGAATAACCTTTTCGCCATCCAGCTTGGTTTGGCCATAAACATTAATAGGTTTGGCTACGCTATCTTCCTTAAGCGGTGATGATACATCGCCCTTAAAAACAAAATCTGTTGAAGTATGGATAAGTGTAGTATCGTACTTACTGCACAACCTTGCCAGGTTCTCTACCCCTGTTTTATTAACCTTTGAAGCGGTTGCCACATCATCCTCGGCTTTATCTACCGCGGTATATGCGGCACAATTAATAGCGAACGCGGGTTGATGGGCAGCAAATACTTTTTCTAAAGCTTCGGTATCCAATATGTTGGCTTCGTCTTCATTAGGAAAAATAAGATAATCGAGATTGTTATCTGCGGCAAGCTTTTTAAAACATTGGCCCAACTGACCCGAAGCACCAAAAACTATTGTTTTACTCATTATTTATCTGTTAAAAACTTTAAGCATTTGATATATACTTAATTGCTTAGCGCTCTACGTGTTTCACCAGGAAATCTTCATAGGCAAGCTTAATACCTGTTTCTAATTCGGTTTTGTATGTCCACCCTTTTTCTGCCAGTTT
This sequence comes from Mucilaginibacter sp., assembly GCF_028288105.1. Taxonomy (GTDB): domain Bacteria; phylum Bacteroidota; class Bacteroidia; order Sphingobacteriales; family Sphingobacteriaceae; genus Mucilaginibacter. Next base: position 46,477 of record NZ_JAQBOI010000250.1, read on the forward strand.
AGATACATCCATTAATTTGCGTGGCGTACCATCGGGTTTAGTGGCATCAAAGGTCAATTCTCCTTCGTAACCTACAATATTTTTAATTAGCAGGGCCAGATCTTTAATGGTGATTTCTTTACCGCTGCCTATATTGATGAAACCGGCTTCGCTAAAGTTTTTCATCAGGTAAACACAGGCTTCGGCCAAATCATCGGCAAATAAAAACTCGCGCAAAGGCGAACCGCTACCCCAAATAACAACTTCGGGCGCGCCATTTTCTTTCGCCTCATGAAACCGGCGGATTAACGCCGGCAGCACGTGTGAGTTTTGCGGATGATAATTATCATTATAGCCGTACAAATTGGTAGGCATAACTGATACATAATCACAACCGTATTGCGCGCGGTAGGCATCGCACATTTTTATACCTGCTATTTTAGCAATAGCATAAGGCTCATTAGTTGGTTCAAGCAGGCCTGTTAACAGGGCATCCTCTTTTAAAGGCTGTGGCGCCAGTTTAGGATAGATACAGCTGGAGCCCAAAAACATCAGCTTTTTAACCTGATTAAGGTAGGATGAGTTGATAATGTTATTCTGGATCTGCAGGTTATCGTATAAAAACTCGGCACGATAGGTATTATTGGCAACAA
>NZ_JAQBOI010000283.1 GCF_028288105.1 Mucilaginibacter sp.
CTTTTAAACCGTGGTTTAGCTGCGATACATAGCCCGAAAATTCCTGGCCTAAAGTAAGCGGCGTAGCATCCATTAAATGGGTACGGCCAATTTTCACCACGCTTTTAAATGCTTCGCTTTTTGCCTGCAAGGTGTCGCGCAATTTTTCAATCCCGGGGATGGTTACATCGATCAAGATCTTGTATGCCGCGACATGCATAGCGGTTGGATAAGTATCGTTTGATGATTGCGATTTGTTCACGTCATCATTCGGGTGGATAAAGGTTTTGCCTTCGCCCAATTTGTTGCCCTGCAATACGTGCACACGGTTAGCAACCACCTCGTTTACGTTCATGTTTGATTGCGTGCCCGAACCTGTTTGCCAGATCACCAACGGGAACTCACTTGCCAGTGAACCGGCCAGGATCTCGTCGCACACCTGTGCTATCAGGTCGCGCTTATCGGCAGGTAAAACACCCAAATCGGTATTGGTGTAAGCCGCTGCTTTTTTAAGGTAAGCAAAGGCGTCTATAATTTCCTTCGGCATAGAAGCCTCGGGGCCTATTTTGAAATTGTTGCGTGAGCGCTCAGTTTGTGCGCCCCAGTATTTGTCGGCGGGTACCTGTACCGCGCCCATGGTATCATGTTCGGTTCTGAAACTCATATTGATAGTATGTTTTTGCAGGGGCAAATTTAGGGTTTTATGTGGTTAAGGCCGCTATCCCGAAGTAATCTTTTTAGTACATTCTATTGCACCCTGGTTTCTTTAACCCACTTATCTAATTCACCTACTTGCGCCGCATTTTCCTGAATCCATTTAGCATTTTTCGGGAAGCTGCTTTGGCTGATAACTCTTACAAAAGTTGCCAGGTTATCACTTTGAGATAATCTGTAATAGTAATCGGCAAATTTGTACTTGCTGCCAAAAACTGTGAAAAGTTCTTTCAGTTGTGCGGTGAGCAGGGCTGTCGGCGATGCATACTTGCGGGTCATGAAACCGGCCAATACTTTGGTTATCGCCTTGTTTTGCGCAAAGGCTTCAGCTTTAACAGTCGGCGTTGGCTGGTAACCGGCCTCGGCTTGCAGCGTTCCTCTTTGCAGAATATTCTGCAGGTTACCAAAGGCTTCTTTGCTTCGGAGGCTGTTTGGTTCCAGTTGTAAGAAACGGCAAAACCCAAGCAATGCTTCGGCGCGTTTATTCTCGTGGAAGTTTGCCAGCGCATACATCCGCACACTGCCCGCATCTGCCGAATCGCGTTTTATTGCGCTGATAAAACTTTGTTCCGCATCCGGATACTGTTTACCGCGATACTGAACGATACCTAAATTATAGTAAATACGCTGATTGGTGCTATCGGTTTTGATGCCATTTTTGTAGGCAGCAATTGCTTTTGGGAACTGGTTGGCGTTACCATAAATACTGCCTAACAAGCTATAGGAAGCGGCGGTTAACTGTACACTGGCATTACCTTTTATTGCTTTTTCAATGTAAGGGATGCCCTCGTTACCCCTGCCGCTTGCAAAAAGGGTAAAAGCCAGTTCATAATTAGCGCGGGTATTTTCGGGTTCTACGGCTAAGGCGCTTTTGTACTTTTCAGTAGCTTCGGCGTATTTTTTTTGCGCGCTTAATTGCTGGCCTTCTTTTATAAGACTGCCTGCATCCTGGGCCCGGGCAATGCCGGTTGTTATTATTATCAAGAGCAGTGTTCTCGCTAAAAATCTCATTCCCAAATTTAAGAGTTTATATTTTGTTGAAACATTAATTGAATTTTAATCTTATACATCCTATATAATTTCTAATTTTCGCCTTCGTTAAAAGTGAAAGAATTTTTGTCTATGAAACAAGTGTGCACAACTGCCATTTCCACTATATTTTCCCTGCTCGCATTTACTTCCTGCTCATCCAGCAATGGTGATAACAAAAAAGGCTTAGCCGATAATGGTAAGCCTTTTAACACCACCGAACTGCTTAAGTATGACCCCGCCAAAGCTGATAAAAAAATTGACGAATTTATGCAGCACCTGCATAAGGTAAGCGGTTTTAACGGCAATGTGCTCGTAGCTAAAAAAGGTAAAATTATTTATGAAGGGGCCTTTGGTTGGGCCAACCACCTAACCCGCGACAGCCTAAAGCTAAGCTCCCAATTCGAGCTGGCATCGGTTACCAAAACCATGACGGGTACCGCTATTATGCAGCTTTGGGAAAAAGGAAAGATCAAATTGGACCAAAATGTTAAAGACTTTTTTCCAGATTTTCCGTACGATGGCGTAACCATTCGCCTGCTGTTAACACATCGTAGCGGCATGATGAACTACGTTTATTTTGTAGATAACATTTATCGCAGCCAGCATCTTAACCAAAAGAAAGGTCTTACCAATAAAGAGGCAATGGACCTGATAGCCAAATACAAGCCGGCCCGTTTTAACAAACCAAACGCCAGCTTCTTGTATAATAACAGCAACTTTATGGTGCTGGGCGCCATCATAGAAAAAGTTACCGGCATGTCTTATGCCGATTACATGAAAGAGAACATTTTTAAACCCGCCGGGATGACACATACCGCGGTGTACTCTAAAGCGGTTTATGATAAAATACCGGCTGATGTGGTTGGCCACGACCGCAACAGCTGGAAATATTCGGTAGCGCAAAACTTTTTAGACGGCCCTGTAGGCGATAAAGGTATATACAGCACCGTTGCCGACCTCTACATTTTTGACCAGGCCCTTAAAGCCGGTCGTTTGATAAAACAAGCCACGCAAGATTCCGCCTATACCGGGCGCAACCCAATGATACGCGGACATTTTAACTATGGCTACGGCTGGAGGATATTTGAAAGCCCGGGCCAGAAAGTGGTTTACCATACCGGATGGTGGCACGGCTTTCGCCATATATTTTTGCGTGATATGAAAAACGATGTTACCATTGTTTTGTTAGGTAATGTAGTTAACGGCAGTTTGCTGCACCTTGATGATCTTTTTAAAATGACCGGCATGCCGGTAGTTCGAAAAGGGGCTTATAACGGCGCCGGAGATACGGCGGAGGATTAAGCCTCAGATGTGCAGATGCGTGAATATGCAGATGTGCGGATGATTATCTAATATTTAATAACCTGGGTATGCAATGATCTACACATACGCACATTTGCATATCTGCACATTTAAACATTATGTTCGATAAATTGATGGAAGCCCAGCAAAAAGCTGGCGAAGTAAAAAAACGCTTAGATGCCATAAGCGTTACAGGCACTGCCGAGGGTGGCAAAATTACCGTACAGGCCAATGCCAATAAAGTAGTACAGTCGGTTAGTATTGATGCCGACTTTTTTAAGGATGCCGATAAAGAAGAACTGGAAGAACTACTGGTAGTTGCTATTAACAAAGCCATGGAACAGGCGGATAATGTTAGCCAAAGCGAAATGGCCGCTATAACCAGCGCTATGTTTGGCGGCATGGGCGGTTTGTTTGGCAAATAAGTTTATTAAAAGCAACCCGGGCTTAATGCATGGCGTTATATACAATAAGTAAACTAGCGCTTTAAAATTTGAATCATTTACCATGAAACTTACCTATTACGGCCAGTCGACCATTGAGATAGTGGCCAATGGCAAAACATTATTATTCGACCCTTTCATCACCCCAAACGAGTTGGCTAAACATATTGATGTGAACAGCCTTAAACCAGATTATATCCTGGTATCCCATGGCCATGGCGACCACGTTGCCGACCTGATAACTGTTCAAAAGAACAGCGGGGCCAAAGTTATCTGCATTGCCGAAATTGCAGGCTGGCTGGGCAAACAGGGTATTACCAATGTACATGGCATGAACATTGGAGGCGGCTTTAACTTTGATTTTGGCCGTGTTAAAATGGTGAACGCTGTACATTCAGGCGCATTGCCAGATGGATCTAACGGTGGTAACCCCGCAGGTTTTGTTATCTATTCGGAAGGTAAAGCCATTTACTTTTCAGGCGATACCGCGCTTACCTACGATATGAAGCTGCTGGAAGACGAGAACCTGAATTGGGCGATACTACCTTTAGGCGACAACTATACCATGGGTGCCGATGATGCTATTAAAGCCGCGGCATTCGTTAACTGTAAAAACGTTATCGGTGTACATTACGATTCGTTTCCGGTGATAAAAATTGACAAGGAAGAAGTTGCCGGTAAATTTGCTAAAGCCGGGCTTAATTTACAATTGCCTGCCATTGGCGACAGCATAGAATTATAAGAAAAATCAATTCACAAAAAAGCCTCCCGGTTAGCGGGAGGCTTTTTTGTTAGAAGAAGAATTACATTTTCATCCCGGTGTCTTTTTTAGTACTGTCTTTCTTAGTGCTGTCTTT